>CAZZPN010000052.1:0-7329 GCA_964655495.1 uncultured Oscillospiraceae bacterium | reverse complement strand
AAAGCTCCGTTTGATGCGTTTGACCCTGAAGGAAAATACAGCGTTCCTTATCTTTGGGGAATATTGGGAATTGTGTATGATGAAACAAAAATTTCATCTGAGGAAGCTTCTACATGGGATATTTTGTTTGATGAAAAGTATGACGGCAAAATATTTATGTATGGCGAAAAAAGAGATATCTTAGGTATAGGTCTTAAATCGCTCGGATATTCGCTTAATTCTGTTTCCGAAAAAGAGCTTAACGAAGCAGGAAATAAGCTTATGGCACAAAAAGAGTTAGTGCGGGCATATGTCGGAGATGATGTTAAGGATAAAATGATGAATTCTGAGGGTGAACTTGCAGTTATGTATGCAGGCGATGCGATAACAACGGCAGATGTTAACCCTGATATGAAGTTTGCACTTCCGAAAGAAGGTACAAATGTATTTATAGACTCAATGGTTATCCCTAAAACAGCCGCTAATAAAGAAGCAGCGGAAATGTTTATAAACTTTATGTGCAGAAAAGATGTTGCTGAAATGAACAGAGCTTATGTTAATTATTCTTCACCGCAGAAGGAAGTTATAGATAATCTTCCCGAAGACAAGAAGAATGACCCTGCGACAAATCCGCCTGCAGAGTACCTTGAAAAGTGTGAACTTTACAGAGATGTGGGACAGAATGAAATCCGTGATGAGCTTTACACAAAAATAAAAGCAAAATAATAAAAGGAATGTGGCAAGGTGGTTTTTCTGCCTTGCCATTATTGATAATATGTTTGTAAAAAAAGAAAAAATTATAACAAATTTAAAACAAACAGAAATAATAAGAATTTTTGAAGAAAATATTTTTACCCATTCACCAATTTTAAATTCAAAGGATATTAATTCTGCAAATACTAAAAAAGCTTTTTTGGGCGAAATCAAAGAAAGGAAGCTTCTTTTTTGGGAAAATGCTGATAAAAAAAGAGTAATTGTGCCGCTGTTTGCCGCAGATATTCTTGAAGATGAAAAAGGGAGTATTTTGGAGTTTAAAATTACACTTCCTTATCATAACAGAGTTATGCTTAAATTCTGGTTTTTGTTGCTTGGTGCTTATTGTGCATTGAATTTGTGTTATTTGCCTTTTTCAATAAGTAAATTTGTGTATTTTTTGAATTTTGTTTCAGGGGCGGTTTTCTTTTTTTGCAGTTTCTTTTTTGTAAACAGGATTTTAAAAAAAAGAGTAAAAGAATGTATTGATAAAATAAAGGAGATGCTTAAAATATGCTTATAGATTTTCATACACATTGTTTTAGTGAAAAAATTGCTTCGAAGGCTATGACTAACCTTAGTTATACATCAGGCGGAATGGTGCCTGAATATGACGGTACTCTTAATGGTCTTAAGGAAGCTATGAAGAAAAACGGTGTTTCCAAGAGTGTCGTTTTAAATATTGCTACCTCAGAAAAGCAACATGAGATTGTAAACAGATTTGCAAAAGAGATATGCGACGATGAAATTATCGGTTTTGGCTCGGTTTATCCTTTATCTGAAAGTGCGATTGAAACTGTTGAGGAAATAGCTAATATGGGATTAAAGGGGATTAAACTTCATCCCGAATATCAGAATTTTTTTGTTGATGATGAAAGACTTATTCCGCTTTATAAAAAAATATCTGAAAAAGGGCTTATAGTGTCTTTTCACAGCGGTGCTGATTTTGGGTATTTATATCCGTATCATTGTACACCAAAAAGACTTCAAACTGCACTTAAATATCTTGAATGTCCCGTTATAGCGGCTCATTGGGGTGCTTTTCAGATGTATGAGCAGGTGAGTGAATATTTGTGCGGATTAGATGTTTATTTTGATACTTCATTTGGATATGCCTCAATTCCGAAGCCTGCTGCGCAGGAAATTATACATAAACACGGTGTAGATAAAATTTTATTCGGAACTGACGGCCCCTGGAGTAATGCAAAAAAAGAAAAGCTCCTTTTAGAGAGTCTGGAGCTTTCCGAAAATGAATTATCAAAAATTTATTATAAAAATGCGCTTAAGCTTCTTGGTCAGAATTTGCCTTATTAATATCAATATCCTTTTTATTTAATCTTTTGTTCACAAATTCACCGACTAAACAATAGATTAAAGAGCAGGTAGGGATACAAAGAAGAATTCCTGTTGCTCCGAAAATTCTTCCGCCTACTATTACAGAGAAAAGAACAAATATTCCCGGAAGTCCGATTGTTTTTCCAACGACATGCGGGTATATGAGTTGACCTTCAATCTGCTGAAGAATAAGAAACATTACAACAAATATTACCATTTTGACAGGGCTTACCATTGCCATAAGTATTATTCCCACCGCACACGCTATAAAAGAACCCACAAGAGGAATGAGCGCACATACTGAAATAAGAAGTCCTATAAGAAAGGCATATGGAAGTCTTATAATAAGCATTGTAACGATAAACATTGAGCCTAAGATAAGTGCTTCTAAAAACTGACCTGTAAAAAAGCTTGAGAATGTATTTGATGTAAGCTTTAAAAGTCGTTCGGTCTTTTTCGCTGTTTTTTCAGAAAACAAAGCATATAAAAGCTTTTTTGACTGAATTAACAGCTTTTCTTTTTGAAAAAGAATATAAATTGAAACCACAATTCCAACAAAAAATGATGCGAGTGCTGAAACTATTTTTGTAACAGTATCAATTCCTGTCTGAACAAAACCGAAAGTGGTTTTTGAGGTGGTTTCCCATAAATTAGAGAAAAATTCGCTCCAATTAATGTTCTGCTCATTTAACCATCCGGAAATAAACGGATAGTCGATACCGTAGCTTTTTAAAAAGGTTTTTAATTTTTCATAAGCTTCAGGTATTTGTGTTGATAAGCTTTTAAAAGCATCCTTCAACTGAGGCACAACAACAAATATCACAAGTGAAAGTACAACAAGAATTATGAAAACCGTGATAAGATAAGCTAAAATTCTTCTTACTTTCTTTAGCTTTTTTAATCTCATCAATGCTTTTGATTTTTCTTTTTTTTCTTTTTTTTCTTTTTTTTCTTCCGCGTTTTTTCTTAATTGAGCTTCTTTTTTCTTAAAAAGCTTGTCCTCAATTTTTTTCATCGGTATATTAACTATAAAAGCGAGCGCACCGCCTACAAGAAACGGGGAAACAAACCCGAGAATTGTTTTTAGAAACGAAAATATTTCGCTTACATGGTTAACTGCGGTAAATGCAAGAATAAGAATTATTCCTGCAATAATAAAATCTTTTGTTTTTTTATCTGAAAGCATATAAACATCCCTCTATGTAATGTTAGGTGAGCTGTGATAAAAATATTTTTATCACAGCCTTACAAAATCAGCTGCTCCGTGTTTACATATAGGGCATACAAAATCTTCAGGTACTTCTTCTCCCTCGTAAACATATCCGCATATTTTGCATATAAAGCCTTTTTTATCATCTTTCTTTTCAGGCTTTGGTTTTATATTTTTATGATAATATTCATATGTTACAGATGCTTCGTCGTTGAGTTTTTTTGCTTCTGTTACATCTGCGATAAAGAGAGTGTGTGTTCCAAGGTCAACACTTTCTATAACTTTTCCGCTTATAAATGAATTTGCACAGGAAGGAAGATAGAAAAGTCCGTTTTCACTTCTTGTAAGGTGAGGACTGTCTATAATTTTATCAGTATCTTTTCCGCTTTGGAAACCGTAATGTGTGAAAATTTCAAAAGGTGCTGATTTTGTAAGAATACTTACATTAAAAAGACCTGTTTCCAAAATCATATCGTGTGTATAGTTATTCTTATTTACTGCGATTGATATACGAAGCGGGTTTGAGGTAAGCTGAATAGCAGTGTTAATAATACACGCATTGTCTTTCTCATTAGTTTTCGCGCTTAATAAATAAAGTCCGTAACTTAAGTTGAACATTGTTGTGTTATCTATTTTATTCATTTTTATCCCTTCCTTTTTTTATAGTATTTGTATTTTATCTGTTTTTATGAATTATAACACGAAAAAAAAATGTTGTCAAGGTATTATAAAGTTTATTTTTAAGGTATAATAAAAAGAGGAAATAAAGCGAAAAAAGAAAAAAATATTGACATTGTATTTAAAATGTGGTAATATAGTACATAATACTAGATTGCAAGGAGAATGATATGATTTTTGACATAATTACGGATAGCTGTGCAAATTTACCCAGAGAATTACTGCAGAAATATGATATTAAAACTGCGTCGCTTAACTGTATAGATGAAGGCGTCTCAAAAAAATGCTTTTGTGAGAATGAAAGTGAAGGTATAAATCTTAAAGAGCTTTATGAAAAAATGCGTAACAGAGCTGATATTTCAACATCACTTGCAGCTCCCGAAGAATTTGAACGGCTTTTTGAAGCATCTGCCAAAGAGGGGAAGAATATACTTTGTATAACTATTGGCTCTACACTAAGCGGAACATATCAATCGGCAAAAATAGCGAAAGATATAGTTTTAATCAAGTATCCGGATATAAATATCAATATAATTGATACATTAAATGCCTCTCTTGGAGAAGGACTTTTAGTTCTGGAAGCTGCTATGAAAAGAGAAGCAGGTGAGGACTTCTTTTTTGTCTCGGAATTTTGCGAAAAAGAAAAACATAATATATGCTCCTGGTTTACATTTGATGAATTTTATTATCTGAAAAAAGGCGGAAGGGTAAGCTCTGCATCTGCTTTTGTGGGTACAATGCTCGGAATAAAGCCTGTAATGAATGTTACAAAAGATGGCATAATTATAGCTAATGCAAAAGTGAGAGGAAGAAAAGCTTCGCTTGAAACTCTTATAAATGGGTTTGGCGAGCATTTTGATAAAAATGAAAATCAGATTATCGGAATAACTCACGGAGACTGTTATGATGTGGTTGAGGATGTAAAAAAAGAACTTGGAAAAAAATACGGAATTAAGAATTTTATTATTGAATACATGGACCCCGTTATCGGAGCACACGGCGGACCGGGAGCAATAGCTGTATTTTTTAAGGGTAAAAAAGAATAAAATTAACATAAAATACACAAAAAAATGTCAGGATAAGTGTTGAACTTAAAATAGCCTGACATTTTTTGCTATATTTTGCTTAGATTTTTGGTTTGTTTTTAGGTTTTTTCTTTACAAACCGGAAATAATGTGTTATAATATAATCAGATTTTTATGTAATAAGAGGGATTTAATAAATGGATTACGAAAGAAGACCGTATATGACGATAGAAGAACGGCGCGCATTCAGAAAAAAGCGTGAAAAAGAGCAGAAAAAAGCAATGAAAGAAGCTGCAAAACAAAAAAGGCTTGAAGATAAACTGAGAAAGAAGCAGGAAAAGAAATCAGGTCTTATAAATGAAGATAAAACGGATGAAAATAAAGATGCCGTAATACCAAAAACTGATGTATCCGAAGAAACATCAGCGGATAATGGAGCTGCTTCTGAAAATGCCGAAATAGCTGAAATTGCCGAAAGTGCGGAAGCTTTAGATAATGCTGAACAAAAAAACGAAAAAAAGATATCAGAAAAAAAGGATATAATTAAAAACAGAAGAAAGAAAAGACTTATTTTTCTTGTAGTTCTTTTTACACTTTTTTTCACTTCTTTTGCTATAACTGCGGTTGTTATCATAAATGCAAAAAATCTTGTGTATATATCGGATGATGATAAGAAAACCGTTAAAGCACTCAGTGAAGAAGTAAAAGAATTAAAATCAATCATCGAAGAAAAAGATGCTGAAATTGAACAGCTTATCATTGAAAATACAAACGGTGGTGCACCTTCGTTTTCAGCACCCGTTTCAACTCAGACATCAAACAAAACTTCGGATAAAACAACTACATCAACTAAAACACAGCCGACAGATAAAAAAACTTCTGACAAGAAGGATGAAACATCAAAAAATACAAGTAATTCTTCAGATTTGGAGGAAGAAATTTTTGATGAACCGTCAGTTTCCGATAAAGATGTTACCGATAGAGAAGATGAAAGCACGGTAAGCTCTGAAGAACCGGAAGATACAAAAAAACCGTCTGCAAGTGCTGAAGAAGAATTTTAAAAAAATAAAATGAAAAAAATTTTTGTTGTAATTACACTTTTAATTTGTACATTGTTTCTTCTTTCATGTGAGAAAAAAGAAACTGTAATAAACGGTTTTTCTATGGATGCGCCATACAGCGTTAAAATAAAAAAAGCTAAAAAAGATAATATAGCAGAAGCAAGAGAATTTTTGAAGAAATGCGATTTGTTGTTTGATGCTTATGATGAAAATTCTGAGCTTGGGAAGCTTAACAAAAATAAAGAGATTTACATTACAGAAAAAAACAGACCGCTTTATGATATAATAGAAAAATCATATCCTTATTGTAATGAATATTTTGATATTTCTATAAGAAATGTAAGTAAGCTTTGGGATTTCAATTCCGAAAATCCGAAAATCCCTGAGAAAAATGAAATTAAAGAAGCACTAAAGACAGTCGGATATGAAAATATAATTTTAAATGATGAAAAAATTGAGCTTAAAAATAACGCTTCCGTTGAGCTTGGTGCAGTCGCAAAAGGCTATGCTGCTGATAAGGTTTTTTCAATCTTAAAGGAAAGTGAAGCGATTATTGATATCGGCGGAACGGTTATTTCTTCTGTGCCTGAAAAAATTAAGGTGGGAATAAAAAATCCTGATGGGGAAGGTGTGCTTTGCTCGTTTTATCTTGATTTTGGTGAAGCTGTTTCAACCTCAGGCTCTTATGAAAGATATTTTATAAAAGACGGTGTTAAATATTTTCATATCCTAAACCCTAAAACCGGTTATAGTGTTTCGGATGAGCTTCTCGGTGTAACAGTTATTGCAAAAAGTGCGCTTTTGTCCGATATACTTTCGACATCTTATTTTTCTTCGGGCTTAAAAGGAACGGATGATATAAAAAGCGGAGTAAAGGCTATATTTGTAACAAAAGACAAAAAAGTATATATTAAAGGAAATATTGAAATTTCCGATTTAGATAAAGATTATAAATTACAGTAAAATCGAAAGGGGGCACAATAAAGTGTCAAAATTTTATATAACAACGGCTATTGCTTATACTTCAAGAAAGCCTCACATAGGAAACACCTATGAAATCGTACTTACAGATGCTATCGCAAGATATAAAAAGCAGATGGGCTATGATGTATTCTTTCTTACAGGAACAGATGAACACGGTCAGAAAATTGAAGAATGTGCAAAAGAAGCAGGTATTTCACCAAAAGAATATGTTGATAACATTTCAGGTGAAATAAAAACCATATGGAACCTTATGAACGCTGATTATGATAAATTTATCCGTACAACAGATGATTATCATGAAAAA
>CAZZPN010000051.1:0-7394 GCA_964655495.1 uncultured Oscillospiraceae bacterium | reverse complement strand
ATTCTTCAAATGAACCGGTAGAGATTAAATGGGTAATGTCAGGCTCGGAGCAGACAGATGCGAAAATGGTTTGGGAAAAGTATAATGAGGAGCTTAATAAGAGAGACGGCTTTGAAAACTATAAGCTTGATTTTATGCTCATACCTTTCTCTGATTTTGGTCAGAAATTTATGCTTATGCAGACGAGCGGCGAAAAAATGGATATTGTTTCAACATATAATGCCGGTCTTGGCGAAAGAGCAATGGATGGTACTTATCTTGATTTAACAGATATGATGGAAGAATATGCACCGGATATCTTAAAGGAAATACCCCAGTGGGCAATGAAGTTGTGTCAAGTTAATGGAAGACAGTTTGCCATCACAAATTATCAGCAAATGGCAGAAGCGAAATACGGAACCGCGCTTCAGGCAGATGAAGCAGACAAGTATTTTGATTTCAATGCAATGAAAAAAGCACAAGCTTCATCACCTAAGCTCAGCCAGGCAGTTTATGATGTTTATGAGGATTATCTTGATAAACTTAAAGCTAACGGAGAGCTTCATCTTGGAATGTATCCGGGTTCAACTTGGATGATGATGAAAGGTTATGACGCAGTTGTAAATTATCTTTGGGTGTTCGAGAGAGCAGGAGATGATGTTAAGGTTGAGCATATTATGCAAACCGATACTTATAAGCTTATGATAGAAAATGCCGATAAATTTTTCAAAAAAGGATATATAAGAAAAGATGTTTTGTCTGCTGAGCTTGGAAAAGAAAAAGGTTTACCTAACGGCTATGATATATGGCAGGAATTATGCTACAAGGATGCAGAAGAGTCACATAGCTTAAATTATGGTATGGATATAAGAATTATAGAGCCTGAAAAGGACTTTTTTATTTCAAACAAAGCTTCAGCAGGCGGAAACGCTATTCTTGCTGCAACAAAGCACCCTGAAGAAACACTTAAATTCCTTGATTTGATGTACACTGAAAAAGGAAAAGATTTATACAGGCTTCTTGTTTACGGAATTGAAGGCAAACATTATAATATGGTTGAAGGCTCAGACATAAGAATTGAGCCTATCGGATATGTAGGAAATCCGGGTGCTGCAGATGCCCCTTACGGACTTAACAAGTGGATTGTAGGTAACTGTGCACTTGCTTTCGAATCACCGACAGAAGCAGAAGGCTGGATTGATTATGTGTTCAATGACTGGAACATAAATGCAAAACAATCAAAAATTGCAGGTTTTGTTCTTGATACTGAGGATTTTGCAGTAGAACTTTCACAGGTTAGAAAAGTTACAAATGAATATCGAGATATAATTACAAGTGGCGCACTTGAGGATTATCAGGCAACTTATAAGGAAGCGATGGAAAAGCTTAAAATTGCAGAAGTAGATAAAGTAAAGGCAGAAATTCAAAAACAGATAGATGAATTTTTGGCAGCTCAGAAATAGGAAGGAGGCTTTTTGTATGATTGATTTATCAAAAATTGATAAAAATTTTGAGATAGGGAAAAATATCAACAAAGAAGATGTTGAATTCTATAATATTGATAAATCTCCGTTTAAGATATACGGTGTTTTCAAAGAAAACGGATTGTATCGCCGTATGCCTGAGGAAGCTGCTAAAGCAGTAAGTGACGGTGCATATGAGCTTCATGCAAATACTGCCGGAGGAAGAGTAAAATTCATAACTGACAGCTCCTATGTTGCTATCCACGCAAAAATGAATAAGTTATGCAGAGTACCACATAATTCTTTTACTGGCTCTGCAGGTTTTGATTTGTATGCTGATAATAAATATATTAAAGCATTCATTCCTCCACTTGAAATGACAGCTGGATATGAGCAAATTGTTGAGCTTGGAAGTAAAGAATTGAGAGAAATAACAATTAATTTTCCGTCGTACAGCAATGTGAAAGAACTCTATGTAGGTTTACAGGAAAATGCAATTTTGAAAGAGGCAGCACCATATAAAGCAAAAAAGCCGATTGTGTACTACGGTTCATCAACTACACAAGGTGCTTGTGCATCAAGACCAGGAATGTCATACCAGAATATTATTGCAAGAGAATTTGACTGTGATTATATAAACTTAGGGTTTTCAGGTAACGCAAGGGCTGAAGATACAATAATTGATTATATAAAAAAGCTTGATATGTCTGTTTTTGTATGCGATTATGACCACAATGCTCCAACGATAGAACATCTTCGTGCTACGCATGGAAAAATATTTGATGCAGTGAGAGCTGAGCATCCGAATATCCCTGTGATTTTCATGTCCAGACCAAGATATACTTATATAAATGACGAATATGACCGTATGAAAGTTATTGAAAAAACTTATAAAGATGCACTTTCAAATGGTGATAAAAATGTGTATTTTCTGGACGGCAAGACGCTTATGAAGCTTTGTAAGGATGATGGAGTGGTTGATGGCGGTCATCCTTCAGATTTTGGTTTTTTTTCTATTGCAAATGCCATAGCAGACATTTTACATTCAATACAATTATAAAGGAGAATCTATATGAAAAAATATAATCTCATTGTAGCCGGGGGCGGTATGGCAGGAGTTGCAGCAGCAGTAACGGCAGCAAGAGAAGGGCTTAGTGTTCTGATTGTGGAAAAATTCGGCTCATTTGGCGGTGCAATGTCAAACAGTCTTGTTTATCCATATTGCAGATATTACCTCAAAGGCGGTAAGACACTCTTAACAGATGGGATTTTTACTGAAATAAGAAAGCGAAAGGATGAATACGAAGATTCATCCTGGGAAACTTATAAGTTTGTTTTTGATGATATGGTAACAGAAGCCGGTGTGGATGTCCTTTTTCATTCGACAGTTATAAAAGCGGATTGTGAAGCAAGAACGGTAAAAAGTGTAGCTGTTGCAACAAAATCAGGAATAATTGAATTCGGCGCGGACTTTTTTATTGACGCTACCGGCGACGGAGAGCTTATTTATATGACGGGGTGTGAGTGTCAGCTAGGTCGTGAAAGCGATAACCTTTGTCAGCCGATGACAACCTGCTTCAGACTTGGTAATGTTGACCTTGAGCTTTATCATAAGGATAAGCCGATGCTTCAGGAAAAGTATAAGGAATTATTAAAAGAAAATAAACTGATTAACCCAAGAGAAAATATTCTTACTTTTGAAGGTTTAGCGGACGGAATACTTCATTTTAACACAACAAGAGTAGTAAAGCATAATCCTGTTGACAGTTTTGAAATAAGCAAGGCTGAAATAATTGCAAGAAAACAGGTTTGGGAAATGGTTGATTTTCTTAAGAAAAATTCCCGTGCATTTGAAAATTGTACAATCATATCAATTGCGCATCATATAGGAGTGAGAGAAAGCAGAAAATTAAAAGGAGTTCATATTTTAACTGCGGAGGAAATTATGAATCAGACACCTTTTGAAGATACCATCGCATTGGGAAATTATGACCTTGACATACATAGTCCTGAGGGAACAGGAACATATATTTGTCATTTTGATGAAAGAAAATACTATCAGATTCCTTACAGAGCATTACTACCAAAAGAATATGATAATATGCTTGTTGCCGGAAGATGTTTGTCTGCAAATCATGAAGCACATTCAGCGGTAAGAATAATTCCAATATGTGCGAGTATGGGAGAAGCGGCTGCAGTTGCGATTTCAACTGCTTTAAAAACAAAAACAAATGTACATACTGTGGATATAAAAAAAGTGATAGAAAGACTCAAAGAAAAAGGTGCAGTTGTTGATATTTCGGAGGAAGAATTATGTTTAACGGAATAAGCAGAATAAACAAAATGAAAAGAGAAGAAATTGACATTATAGTGCCTGTATCTTTAGAGCTTGACTGGCCAACTTGTGAGAGTATTGTTTCTTCAATATTAGAACAGTATCATAATTATGGGATAGACCGCTTTGCGTTAGCTTGTCCGGGACCAGGGTGGAGAAGCTATGGTTATCCTCCAAAAGAAGTTTTTGAAAATTTGGCGGAGTTGTTTTTGAAAGTGAAAAATTCGCTTTCTTCTTACCCGATAGAATGTGGCTGGTGGCTCAGTGCAACTTTAAAATCAGGACATTCAGATGAGTTTTTACCACAAGTAAAATCAACAGGAGAAACGCATCCTTTTTCAAATTGTCCGCTTGACCTGAATTTCAGAAAAAAATTTACGGAAAATGTGGCAGCATTTGTAAAAATTGCAAAACCTTATTTTATTATTACTGAGGACGATTATTCAATAAGGGCGGCAGACGGTTGTTTTTGTAAGCATCATCTGGAGGAATTTGCCAAAAGAGAAGGGAAATATTATTCGCGTGAAGAACTTTTAGCTGCTTTTGAAACAAAAAAACCTGAAGCGCTGGAGCTTATGAGAAGATGGCGTAAGCTGATGAAGGATTCTCTTGTCGGGCTTGGGGCGGACTTGAGAAAAGCAGTTGATGAGGTTGCTCCCCAAATTCCTATCGGCTCTTGTCAGGCAGGCAGTTCTGATTTTGATGGTGATTTGACATTGGATTTAACTAAAGCTTTTGCGGGCGAAAATCATACTCCGTTTTCGAGAGTTTGCGGAGCGTTTTATGGTGGTGTTGATACAAAAGCTATTCCCGAAAGATTGTATCACGCATTATATACAAAGCAACACATTAACTGTGATTTTGATTTTTATCACGAGTCAGATACTTTTCCACACACAAGATTTTTTACCTCGGGTTCGCAGATGAGAGCACTTGTGGGGGCAGCATATTCTTACGGCTTTGCAGGTTCTCTTTTTCAGACGCAGCAGCTTCTTGATAATCCAAATGAAGAAAAAGCGTTTGGAAAAATGATAAAGGAAGAACGAAACAGATTTAATGAAGTTAAAAAAACGGTAAAGCAATGTAAGCTAAACGGAGTAAAAATTGATTATGATCCGTTTTTCAATACCGTAGATGTTACCGAAACACATTGGTTTCCTCTGTGGGTAAGAAGCTTAAGCAGTTTTGGTATTCCTCATACGACACTTGATTCTGATGTTGTATTCTGGGATAAAAGACAAGCTCGGTATTACGATGATGAAGCTGTAATGAACGCTTTGTCAAAGGGACTTTTCCTTGACGGAGAAGCTGCGCTTGAGCTTTGTAAGCGAGGATATGGAAAATATATAGGTGTAGAAATTGGTGATGATGTAACTTCAGGCAATAAGCTTATATATGACCTTGGAGCAAGAGAGGTAATATGCGAAAAGTTCTGTCGTGAAGGAAAAGGAAAAAATATGCCGAGTGCACATATGCTTTCGCCAAACGGCAACGGAAAAATGCTGAAAATGACTGTAACAGATGAAAAATGCGAGGTTATAACAGAATTTTATACATTCCAAAAGGAGCTTGTTACTCCTTCGATGACAAGATTTGAAAATTCTCTTGGCGGAAAGGTTGTTGTACTTGCAATAACATTAGATAACAATCGTTCACAATCTCTCTTTAACTATCGAAGACAAAGACTCCTTCAGGAGCAGATAAAGTGGTGTAATGACAAATTTGTTTTCGCAAAAGAGGAGCCGAATATCTATTTGATTGAGAACGAGGCTGTAAATCCAAACGAAAGTGGATTTGAAGGGATGCTTACACTTATAAATCTTGGCGAGGATTCTGTTTCAGATATCGAACTTCATATTCCACAAAAATGGAAAGGAAGGGATTCTTTCTTTATTCTTGCTAAAAACGCTGAATGGAAACCTATGAAATTTCAAAAAACAGCTGATGGCATAGTTATTAATGAAAAAATTGATTTTTTGTCGCCGGTTTATATTTTAGTGAAATAGATTAATCAAAAAGAAAGGAGCGTATTGATATATTTTTTATGATATATCATACGATGAAAAAATATGAAACCATATTCAGTAGTTTTGCTTGGTGCAGGCAGTCGTGGTACTGCATATACGGATATAATAAAAGAATGTCCTGATAAATTCAAGGTAGTCGCTGTTGCAGAGCCTGTAAAAGGATGGCGTGATGCAATTCAGCGTAAGCATAATATACCTGATGAAATGTGCTTTGATTCTTGGGAAGATGTTTTGAAAAAACCAAAATTGGCAGATGTTGCACTTATCTGTACATTAGATAATATACATTATGAGCCTTCTCTTAAAGCAATTGAAAAAGGCTATGATATTCTTTTGGAAAAGCCGGTTGCACAGACAGCACAGGAGTGTGTGGATATTGCTCTTGCTGCCAAGAAAAAAGGTGTCAAGGTATTGGTATGCCATGTATTAAGATATTCTGCATTTTTCAATAAAATAAAAGAAATTGTTATGAGTGGTCAGATTGGAGATATAATGTCGGTTATTCATGTAGAAGCGGTGGGTAATATTCATCAAAGCCATAGTTATGTTCGAGGTAACTGGCATTGTGAAGAGGAAACAACACCGATGCTTTTGGCAAAATGCTGTCATGATATGGATATTTTGCAGTGGATAATAGATAAGCCATGTAAAAAAATACAATCTTTTGGAAGTCTTTCGTATTTTAACAGTAAAAATGCTCCTGAAGGTTCAACTGTAAGCTGTATTGATGGCGATTGTAAAATAAAAGACACTTGTCCTTATAACTGCAAGAAGATTTATTATGATGATAAAGATAATCAATGGTTCAGAGGCGCAGCAACCCGCGCTTTTGCAAAAACAGATATTCCTACTGATGAAGAGGTTATGAAAGCGCTCAAAACAACCGATTATGGTTTGTGTGTATTCCATGCAAATAATGATGTTGTAGATCATCAGGTTGTCAATATGGAGTTTGAAGGCGGTGTAACAGTATCGTTTTCAATGAATGCTTTTAACAAAGGCGGGAGATATATTCGTATATTCGGCAGTAAAGGGGAGCTTTATGCTAATGCAAGCGATTCGGAAATTACTGTTTACACATTTGAAGATAAAAATACTGATAAAATACCGGTTAAAGTTGTTGAAGAAAGTATTTTATCAGGACATGGTGGCGGTGATAGCGGAATAATTTACGAATTATACGATTATTTGAGTGGAAATTATACCGGATATCGTGCTGCAGACATTGACATTTCCGTAAAAAATCATTTAATAGGCTTTGCCGCAGAAAAAGCGCGTAAAAATGGTACTGTTGAAAATATTGACGAATTTTTTAAATCATACGGTTTTGTAAATGAATAATAATACTTAAATAAATTTGAATCTCCGATGACTCATCAATTTTAAAAAGGAGCTGTTTAAAAACTATTTTTAAACAGCTCCTTTTTTTAGGGGATAGGAAAAAAGCTTCAGAATGGAAAAACCGAGCCAAAGCACAGCTTTGGGACACCCGAAGGTGTACAAAGGTACACCGAGAGGCGAGGTTTTTTCATAGTAAAAAAAGAAAAATCTTATCAAAAAATCAAAATTTGTACTTTTTTCATTTTTACA
>CAZZPN010000050.1:0-7515 GCA_964655495.1 uncultured Oscillospiraceae bacterium | reverse complement strand
TTATTTCTTTTGAAAGCTCTTTTTATTGTTGACCACAACATTTATTATAGAGCCATTTTTTTCAGATTTTCTTGCCGTTTTTGTATTTCCTCTTGCATTTATCAAAAAGATATGATATACTCGTATAGCATATTTTAAAAAAGAGGATGATACATATGAAAAAATTTATCGGCTCGTGGAGCTTTTATAAAAAAACGCTTATAATTGCAATACCCATTATGATACAAAATCTTATAACTAATTTTGTTGCGCTTATAGATAACATCATGGTTGGGAGAGTCGGCACGGAACAAATGTCAGGCGTTGCGATTTCAAATCAGCTTTTTTTCGTTTTCAACTTAGCTATTTTTGGCTCAATTTCGGGCGCGGGAATATTCTGCGCACAGTTTTTCGGAAAAAAAGATTATAAGGGTGTCCAAAATACATTTCGTTTTAAATTTTTAACTGCAATTATTATTACGCTTCTTGGGGGGATTATATTTCTCCTTTTCGGCGGAAAGCTTATTACTCTTTATCTGCACGATGCGCAGAAAGGAATTGACCTTGAAAAAACCTTCTTTTTTGCGAAAGAATATATGAATGTAATGCTTATCGGACTTATCCCTTTTGCGTTTGAACAGGTATATTCCAGCACATTAAGAGAAGGTGGTATTTCCACTCCTTCCATGATAGCAGGAATTGTTGCCGTTTTGACAAATATATTTCTTAACTATCTTCTTATTTTCGGAATAGGTATTTTCCCCGAAATGGGCGTTGTGGGTGCTGCTATTGCGACAGTAATCTCAAGATTTGTTCAACTTTTAATTGTAATTATATGGACACACTCTCATAAAAAGCAGCTCCATTATGTTGAAAATCTTTATAAAACCTTTAAAATACCGCTCAATCTTACAAAAAGGATTTTTATAAAAGGCTTACTTCCTCTTACAACAAATGAATTTCTTTGGGGAGCAAGTATTGCCGCACTTGCTCAATGCTACTCAGTAAGAGGAATTGATGTTGTTGCCGGTCAGAATATTGCAAACACAGCAATCAACCTCTTTAATGTGCTTTTTATCGCCTTTGGCTCCGGTGTTTCAGTTGTTTCAGGGCAATTACTTGGAGCTGACGATATTGAAGGCGCAAAGGATGCTGCACCGAAATTAATATTTTTCTCCGGCGCAATGTGTGTTGTTGTAGGTGCTGCAATGGCAATGGTATCAAAGATTTTCCCTGCATTTTATAATACAACTCAAAATGTAAAAGACCTTGCGACAGCCTTTATTTTTATAAGCGCAGTTTCCATGCCTATACATTCGGTTGTTCATTCAACCTACTTTATCTTAAGGTCAGGCGGAAAAACATTTATCACTTTTCTTTTTGACAGTGTTTTTGCGTGGGGTATCGGCGTTCCTTTAGCATTCATACTTGCAAACTTTACTGACTTTAATATAATAGTGATTTACACCTGCACACAGCTTGTCGAATGTGTAAAATGTGTGATAGGACTTATTCTTATAAAAAAAGGAGTCTGGATATCTAATATTATCAGTGAAAAAAATAAATAAACTTATTTAGAGTATTTAAAAACCCCCACACGAGAAATTTCGTGTGGGGGATTTAGCATCTGTCAATCTTATATATATTTTTTTACTATTTCTTTCATCAGTGCTTCTTTTTCTTCCATATCGGAAACAAGCTTGATATGTGTGCGGCATCTGTCGAGATTCTGTTCGGGATAATGAACTCTGAAATATGTATCCCCCTGAAGATAGTCTGCCAAAAATCTCATTCCACATTCATATGTCATCATTCTTGCAGACAACGGTAAAAACTCAATTTCAGTCTGTGTCATCTTACTTCCTACTTCTTCTAAAAAGCCTTTTGTAAAAAGCTCATAAAGCTCCATATCGCAGTAAACAAGGTCTAAATTCTTTTCGTCCTCACTTGCAGGGTTTGTGCCAAAACGCAAACTGTCACCATAATCATATAAAAGTGAGCCTGGCATAACAGTATCAAGGTCAATAACACAAATCGCCTCTCCTGTTTTATCGTCTATCATTACATTGTTATATTTAGTATCATTATGTGTTACTCTTAAAGGAACTCGCCCGTCTTCTATTGCATCCACAATAAGACCAACCATATCTTCCCTTTCGAGATAAAACTGAACTTCTTTTTCGACATCTTTTCTTCTTCCGAGCTTATCTTCACTCACAACCTTCAAAAAGTCTGCGAATCTTTTTTTTGTATTATGAAAATCGGGAATTACCTCAAAAAGCTCATTTGCAGGGAAATCATCGAGCATATTCTGGAATTTTCCGAATGCTTTTGCGGCATTATAATAGTGAATCGGGTTTTCAACTGTCTGGTAACAGCTTGCGCCCTCTATGTATTCATACATCCTAAAATAATTCCCTTGCTTTGTTTTTACATAGCTGTTACCGTCTTTGGCATATATTACGGTAAGGGTTTCTCTTTTCGGATCACCGCCACACTCAATAATTTTTTTTCTTAAAAAGTCTGTTACTTTTATTATATTCTGCATTACATGGTCAGGATTAGTAAAAATGTGATGATTTATTCTCTGCAAAATATACCTTGGTGTAGTATTTGTTATGTAAGAATCGTTGATGTGTCCGCCACCGTATGATGAAGCCTCACCGACAATCCCGAAATAAGGCATTATCTCACTTATTTTTTCACTCATATCTTATTGCGGCCGATATATTACGACCTATCCTTTCTCTTTTTTGCATCTTTCTGTTCCACAAACACAATGATAAGAGCACTTTTTTGGTAAAATTTCCGTTTTGATGGTTTTTTTGCCCCAACTTTCCAAAAAAGCACTCTGAAAATGCACAACACATTATATGATACCATTAAATATTTGTTAATTATTTGCATAAAAAGACTTTTTTTTATCCATAAAAGCCTAAAACAAATATTTATTGACAATATTTTTCAGTTGTAGTATAATAAAAACACGAAAATATATTAAAAAGGACTGAAAAAAGTATGGAATATAATAAGCTGACAGATGAGCTTATAGAAAGAATAAAAGCTGACAATCCTCAAAAATATAAAGATTATGATAAAGCAATCCGCAGAAACAATGAGCATGATGTTGCAAATATATGGAGACCTGCATTTGTAAGAGACATCGAAAAAATCCTCCACTGCCCTTACTATAACAGATACACCGATAAAACTCAGGTTTTTTCCTTTTATAAAAACGACGATATTTCCCGTCGTGCGCTCCATGTTCAGCTTGTTTCAAGAATCGCAAGAAATATCGGTAAGGTTT
Source organism: uncultured Oscillospiraceae bacterium (assembly GCA_964655495.1). Classification (GTDB taxonomy): domain Bacteria; phylum Bacillota; class Clostridia; order UMGS1840; family UMGS1840; genus UMGS1840. The sequence goes on along the minus strand of CAZZPN010000050.1, from coordinate 4,229 downwards.
TAGGTCTTGATTTAGAGCTTATTGAAGCCATAAGCATTGGTCACGATATAGGTCATACTCCGTTTGGTCATGCCGGCGAAACCATACTCAATAACCTCTATAACTACCACACGGGGAGATATTTTTTGCATAATGTGCATAGTGTCCGTGTCCTTGATAAAATTTTCAACTATAATATTTCGCTCCAGACTTTAGACGGAATTTTATGCCATAACGGAGAGGTTGAGCTTGAGCGTTATCAACCGATTACACTTACCGATTTTTCCGATTTTGATAAAAAATTTGAAAATTGCTATATTAAAAAAGATGCTTCCTCAAAGCTTATTCCGTCCACCCTTGAAGGCTGTGTCGTAAGAATAAGCGATATAATAGCATACTTGGGAAAAGACAGACAAGATGCTTCAATAGTCGGATACGAGCCTGACGAAAAATTATACAGAAACGGGAAAATCGGAACATTTAATGCTCAGATGATAAACAATCTTATTGTCAATATAATAGAAAACAGTTACGGAAAAAATTATATTGCTCTTGATGCAAATTATTTTGAGGATTTAAAAACTGCAAAGGAAGAAAATTACAAATTTATTTATCTTAACAATGCAGTTAAAAAGTTTTTACCTCATATAGAGTCGATATTTGAAAAAATATATATAAAATGCCTTTCTGACCTTGATAAAAAGGACACATCCTCTTTAATCTATCGTCATCATATAGACTATATCAAACAAAGAACACGATATTACGGAAATAACAATTACGAAGACACAGAAAAAAATCAGATTGTTGTTGATTATATTGCAAGTATGACAGACGATTATATAACTGATTTATATTCTTATTGGTTTCCGAAAGAGAAACAGATTGAATATATTCCCTATTTTTCTTTATGAAAATATGTAATAACTGTGAATTTAATTGACACTTTGGATTTTTAGTTATATAATAATGTATAAAACCATCGGCAAGAGGTGAGAAAATGTTTGGATATGTTGTTACAAATAACAAAATAATGAGTGAAGAAGAAAATAAAATCTACCGTGCTTATTATTGCGGACTGTGTCATAGTTTAAAAGAAAATCACGGGCAGATAAGCAGGCTCACTCTTAACTACGACCTCACTTTTCTTGCACTTTTTTTAAATGCTGTCTATAATATTCCTCTAAAAGAGGATAATCTTGGTTGTACGCTTCACCCGTTTAGAAAGCATCTTTGCTATCAAAACGAAATCTTTTCATATTGTGCCGATATGAATATTGCACTCACCTATTATAAACTTCGTGATGACTGGACTGACGATAAAAATATTGCTGCACTTTTTGCATCGGAATTTTTCAAAAACAAAATTAAAAAAATAAAAGAAGCCTACCCTCGCCAATGCGAAAAAATGGAAGAAAACTTAAAAAAGCTTATGGAAGCGGAAAAGAAAAATATTCTTATACCCGATATTCCTGCCGGATATTTCGGAAACCTTATGGGAGAGCTTTTTTGTTACAAAAACGACGAGAATGCGCCTCTTTTAAGAAGCTTCGGTTTTGAGCTTGGCGAATTCATTTATATTGCTGATGCGTGCAACGATATAAAAAAAGATATCAAACATAAGCACTATAATCCGATGATAACAACCAAAAGGCAAGATTTTAAAAAAATTCTTACACTTCTTTTGGGAGAATGTACAGATGTGTATAATAAAATTGATATAAAGAAAAATAAAACAATTATTGATAACATATTATATTCAGGAATATGGACAAAATACGAACTTTCAAATAACCGTAAAAAAAGAAGGAAACAAAAAAATGATTAATGACCCATACAAAGTCCTTGGCGTTCCAAGAGGTGCTTCGGAAGATGAAGTAACAAAAGCCTACCGCAAACTTGCGAAAAAATATCATCCTGATTTGAATCCCGGAGATAAAGAGGCTGAAAAGAAAATGAGCGAAATAAATGCCGCATATGAGCAGATAAAAAATCCGGAGCCTACATCAGGCTCTTATGGTGGCTATGGCAATTACGGCGGCTACGGAAGCTATGGCGGTTACAACAATTCGTCTTCGCAAAGCGACAGATTTTCAGCCGTTGAGCATTTTATCCGTCTGGGGTATTTTAGAGAAGCACTCAACGCACTTAATTCAATAAACGAAAGAAACGCAAAATGGTACTATTACAGCGCTATTGCAAATTACAACATTCACAACAGAGTGGTTGCACTTTCTCATATTGAAACTGCGGTTAAAATGGAGCCGAACAACTATCAGTATCAGGAGCTTCTTAACAGAATAAAAAACAACAGCTACACCTATGAACAGACAAGTTCAACTTACGAAAGACCTTTTTCGTTCGGAAATATGTGCTGGTGGTACTGTATAATAAACTTTCTTCTTAACTGCTTATGCGGAAGGGGGTGCTGTTAATGAATAAATTAAAAAATGCATTCATAAGATTTATGGCAGGTCGTTACGGTCCCGATGCGCTATATAAATTTCTTTTATTTTTATATGTAGCACTCATAATAGTAAATATTTTTGTCGGTAGTGCAATTCTTCACTATCTTGCTCTTTTTGTACTTATATATATGATGTTCAGATTTTTTTCAAAGAACATATATAAAAGGCAAGAAGAAAACAGGAAATATTGGGCGATTCGTGAAAAAGTAAGAAAATGGGTTAACTTACAAAAAAATAAATACAAATTCAGAAAAACCCATATTTACAGAAAATGCCCAAGCTGCAATGCAAACATAAAGCTTCCTAAAATAAAGGGAAACCATATTTGTACTTGTCCGAAATGCAAAACAAATTTCAATGTATCAGTAAAATGATTTTTCAAAAAATTTTTTCAAGGGGATGTTAAAAAACTCCAGACCGCAAAAAAAGAATAAAAAAGGAGGCTGTTTAAAAACTATTTTTAAACAGCTCCTTTTTTCTATATGTTTTTAGTTATTTCCCCAGCAGAAAATAAAGAATATAGCAATAATTATTAAAATTATAATCCAGCTGTCGTTATCGTTTCTGTTGCAGCAAGGATCACAGCAACAACAGTTATTATTGTTATCGAATAAATTTGACATATCAAAAAACTCCTTTTATTTTAATCACAGCATCCGCAATTGCTGCCGAACATATTTCCCATACGACCGCAACCATCACAGTCGTTACAGCCGTCATTACAGTTGTTATTCATATTTCCGCAGTTACCGCAGACAAAAAGAAGAACAAAAAGAATGATGAACCATAAAATTGTGTCGTCCTTAAAACCTCTTAAAAATTGCATGATATTATCTCCCTTTTAATTTTTTTAAAGAAAACTTTATTGTTTCCTTTCACAATCAATATATGTATTTTCCGAAAATGTGTTACTTTTTAAAAAAGTTTATCAAAATAGTTGAAATTTATTTAAAAATGTGTTAAAATGGTAAGGTATAATACTATACATATTTCCAAAACAAAAGAAAGGCAATGAAAAAAATGAAAGAGGCATTGAAAAACATTCAGAAAGCTGCTGAGAAAAAAATAGCAGACGCCACAATTTCTAAAGAATTAGAAGAACTTCGAGTAGCATATTTAGGAAAGAAAGGCGAATTAACTTCAATTTTAAAAGAAATGCGTTCTTTATCGAATGAAGAAAGACCGATTATCGGGCAGGTTGCAAACGAAGTCCGTGATTCAATCGAAAAAATGCTCAAAGAAAAAGGAGCTGCCATTTACGAAAAAGAACTCGCAGAACAACTCAAAAAAGAAAAAATTGATGTTACGATGCCTTCACGATTTATAAAGAAGGGAAACCTTCATCCACTTACCAAAACATTAAACGAATTTTACGATATATTCACAGGTATGGGCTTTGAGGTTGCAGACGGCCCTGAGGTTGAGCTTGATTACTATAACTTTGAAGCATTAAACCTTCCTAAAGACCACCCTGCCCGTGATACTCAGGATACATTTTATATAAATGACAATGTTGTGCTTCGAACACAAACATCACCTATACAGGTGCGTATTATGGAAAAAACTCAGCCGCCTATAAGATATATTGCGCCGGGCAGAGTTTACAGAAGCGATGCAGTTGATGCAACTCACTCACCTGTTTTCCATCAGATTGAAGGTATTGTTGTTGACAAAGGAATCACAATGGCAAACTTAAAATCTACTCTTGAAATTTTCTTAAAGAAATTTTACGGTGAGCAGACAAAAATAAGACTTCGTCCGCACCACTTCCCGTTTACAGAG
>CAZZPN010000049.1:181-7638 GCA_964655495.1 uncultured Oscillospiraceae bacterium | reverse complement strand
TAATGCTATCTTGTCCCTTCACGCAGGTGCAGGTGGTACAGAGGCTCAGGACTGGGTGCAGATGCTTTACAGAATGTATTTAAGATGGGCTGAAAAGCATGGCTATAAAACTGAAACTCTTGACTATCTTGAGGGTGATGATGCGGGCATAAAAAGCGTTACCTTCCTTGTCAGCGGAGAAAAAGCTTACGGTTATTTAAAATGCGAAAAGGGTGTTCACAGACTTGTAAGAATTTCGCCGTTTGATGCTTCGGGAAGAAGACATACTTCCTTTGCTTCTTTAGATGTTTTGCCTGAAATCAGCGATGATACGGTAATTGATATCAACCCCGAAGATTTAAAGGTTGATACCTATCGTTCAAGCGGTGCAGGCGGACAGCATATCAATAAAACCGAGTCCGCTATCCGTATCACTCATATTCCGACGGGAATAGTGGTTGCCTGTCAGAACGAGAGGTCGCAGCATAAAAACAGAGATACTGCGATGAAAATGCTTTATATGAAGCTTTTGGAATTAAAGGAAAAGGCACACAAGGAAAAAATCGAGGATTTGCAGGGTGAACAGCTTGATATCGGCTGGGGAAGCCAGATAAGGTCTTATGTGTTCCATCCGTACAGTATGGTAAAAGACCACAGAACAAACTGCGAAACAGGCAATGTAGGTGCAGTTATGGACGGCGAGCTTGATGAGTTTATTAATGTGTATCTTAAAGAATCTGCTAAAAATAAAGAACAATAATTGAAAGGAATATAGAAAAAATGCTTGGAAAATTACAGTCGTTGGAAGAAAAATATGAAGAGCTTAACAAAAAAAGCGCAGACCCCGAAGTTATATCCGACCAAAATCTTTTCAGAGATGTTATGAAGGAAATTTCGGAGCTTTCCGAGATTGTCGAAAAATATCGAGAATATAAAAAATGTGCAAACGACAGAGACGGCGCAAAGGAAATGATGGAGCTTGAGTCTGACGCAGAGTTAAAAGAACTTGCGGAAATAGAATATTATGAAAAAAGGGACGAGTGTGATGGAATTTTAGAGGAAATAAAAGTCCTTCTTCTCCCGAAAGATGCCAATGACGATAAGAATGTTATCGTTGAAATAAGAGCCGGTGCAGGTGGTGACGAAGCAGCACTTTTTGCAGGCGATTTGTACAGAATGTATTCAATGTACGCAATGAACAACCGTTTTAAAACAGAAGTAATTTCTGAAACTGAAATAGGTATCGGCGGATTTAAGGAAATCACTTTTTCTATAACGGGAAAAGGCGTATATTCAAAGCTTAAATTTGAAAGCGGTGTTCACAGAGTACAGAGAATACCTGAAACTGAATCGGGCGGAAGAATACACACATCAACCGTTACTGTTGCAGTTTTGCCTGAGGTTGAAGATGTTGAAGTAGAAATCAACCCCGATGACCTTGAAGTAGATACCTACCGTGCAAGCGGTGCAGGCGGACAGCATGTTAATAAAACCGAGTCTGCTATCCGTATCACTCATAAACCTACCGGAATAATTGTTGCTTGTCAGAATGAGAGATCGCAGCATAAAAACAGAGATATGGCAATGAAAATGTTAAGATCAAAGCTTTATGATATGGAGCTTTCAAAACAGCAGAGTGCTATTGCCGCAGAAAGGAAATCTCAGGTAGGAACAGGCGACAGGTCCGAAAGAATAAGAACATATAACTATCCGCAAGGCCGTGTTACAGACCACAGAATCGGTCTTACAATTCAGCAGTTGCCGACAATTATGAACGGAAATATCGAATCTATAATTGAAGCACTTATTACGGCTGACCGTTCGGAAAAGCTGCTCAATAGCGGAATTTGATTCAAATAAAAGAGGGGTTAAAAAATGAAAATAAAAACATATGATTTATGGGAAAACACTCCGGGGATGTGCGAAGAAACACCTGTAATAACACATTATCCTGCAAAAGATAAAAAATCTGATTGGACAGTTGTTATTTTCCCGGGTGGCGGTTACGGCGCAAGAGCAGCACACGAGGGTAAAGGTTATGCAGAATATTTATCGGAAAACGGAATAAATTCTTTTGTTGTTGATTACAGAGTTTTGCCGCATCGTTTTCCGCTTCCGCTTTTAGACGCAAGAAGAGCAATCCGTTTTGTGCGTTTCAATGCCGAAAAATTCGGAGTAAATAAAGATAAAGTTGCCGTTATGGGCTCATCTGCGGGCGGACATCTTGCAGCACTTGTATCCACATATTATGAAAAAATTGATTTTGAAGACAGCGACGATATCGATAAAGAAGCTTTTATCCCGGATGCACAGATTTTGTGTTATCCTGTTATAAAGCTTTTGGGGGTAGGAAAATCACACTTAGGCTCAGGTCAGAATTTACTCGGGGAAAACCATGTTTTTATGGGAGAAGCATTAAGCCCTGACCTTATTGCAACTGAGAAAGCTCCGAAAGCTTTTATATGGCATACCTTCGATGATGGTGGTGTTCCTGTTGTAAACAGTTTGGATTATGCCAAAAGATTAAGGGAAGAAAATGTAGATGTTGAGCTTCATATTTTCCCAAAAGGACCACACGGATTGGGATTTTGTTTAGATGAAAATAACAAAGAGCCGTATTACTTACATGTAAAACAGTGGGGACAGCTTCTTTTAAATTGGCTTTCCTATAATGAGTAAAGTTATGAAAATACAAATTTTTTAAATATACAGCTAATAGAGGAGGACTATGAAAATGGAAAAAATCAAAATTGCTATACTTGGTTACGGTAACTTGGGCAGAGGTGTTGAAGTTGCATGTGAAATGAATGGGGATATGGAACTTAAATATGTTTTTACAAGAAGAAACCCCGATGAGCTTAAAATTTCATCAAAAGCTGCACAGGTGAAAAGTGCAAACGATATTTTAGATTACAAAGATGAGATAGATGTCCTTATAATTTGCGGTGGCTCTGCAACTGATTTGCCCACACAGACACCATATTATTCAAAGTATTTCAATACTGTTGATTCTTTTGATACCCATGCCCGTATTCCTGAGCATTTTAATAATGTTGATAAAGCTTCAAAAGAAGCAAACAAAATAAGTGTTATTTCGGTAGGTTGGGACCCGGGCGTTTTCTCTATGCAAAGACTGCTCTTTAATTCTGTTTTACCGTCAGGTACAGACTATACCTTCTGGGGAAAGGGCGTAAGCCAGGGACACAGTGATGCAGTAAGAAGAATAAACGGTGTAAAAAATGCAATTCAATATACAATTCCTGTAACAGAGGCTGTCCAAAAAGCAAGAAGCGGTGAAAATCCTGAGCTTTCAACAAGAGACAAGCATTTAAGAGAATGTTTTGTTGTTTTGGAAGACGGCGCTGATAAGGAAAAAATTGAAAATGAAATAAAGACAATGAAGAATTATTTTGCAGATTATAATACTATTGTTCATTTTATTTCAGAAGAAGAATTTAAAAGAGACCATGCCTCAATGCCTCATGGTGGTTTTGTTATAAGAAGCGGAAACACAGATAAATCGGGCGAAATGAAGCATGTTATGGAATTTTCATTGAAGCTTGATTCTAATCCGCAGTTTACAGCAAGTGTTTTATGCGCTTTTGCAAGAGCTGCATACAGACTTAATAAAGAGGGAATGTGCGGTTGTAAGACTGCGTTTGATATTCCGCTTGCATACCTTTCTTCAGAATCACACGAAGAATTGATAGCACATCTTCTTTAATTTTTGGTTTATTTTAATTTTTAAAGGGGGAACAGCATGAAAAAAATATTGATTTTCAGTTTTATTTTTACGGTTTTTCTTTCTCTTAACGCATATTGCGAAGAATATGTAAGAATCGGACTTAAATATAATACAAAAGCTATTGCATCCTGTAATGTAAGCGCTTATGAGGATGGTGCTGTTATTGTAAATATTGGTGACCAAAACCTTATTAATGCAACTGATAATGCAGTCAATCTTGTTTTTGATAACGGAAATATAACTGTTATGGACAAGAATAATGCTACCGCCCACTATGTTTTAAGCGATACTTCATCTTTTATCGAAGTCGCTTCTACAAACAACATAGTTTCGTTTGACGGAAAAGCTTACAGAGGCACTCTTATTTTTACATCAACTCCAACCGGTATTCAGGTTGTAAACTATGTCGAAATAGATGAATATTTAAAAAGCGTTGTTCCTTCTGAGATGCCGTCATCATGGAATATAGAGGCGCTTAAGGCTCAGGCTGTATGTGCCAGAAATTATACGATAATAAATAAAGGGAAATACCAAAAATATGGCTTTGACCTTGATGATACAACTGCCTGTCAGGCATATTCGGGTATTTCTTCCGAAAATCCCCGTACAACGCAGGCAGTCGAAGAAACAAAGGGCGTAATAGCACTTTATGAAGAAAAACCTGCAAGTCTGTTTTATTATTCTTCAAGCGGCGGTTTTACCGAAGATGTTAAAAATGTTTGGGGAAGCACTAATTATCCTTATCTTATAAGTGTTGCAGACCCTTATGACCCGCTTACTGAATGGAATGTAAAATTCACTTCTGCTCAGCTCAAAGACAGACTTCTTTCTGTGGGAATTGATGTGGGTGATGTTAAGAGCATTGAAGTTACAAAAAGAACTGATTCGGGCAGAGCTGTTGAAACTGTTATAACAGGCTCAACCGGCTCATACACTGCAAAATTAGAGAAAACAAGAAATGTTTTTGGCTTTAAAAGCTCGATGTACACTGTTTCTTCAGCCGGACAAACTGTTGTAACGCCAAAAGCTGTAATTACCGAATATGGCACAGAAAACAGATATATTGACAGACCTGTTATTACTGCAAAAGGGATAATTCCTGTTGAAAAATCATCCGCCTCACCCGATGAGTTTGTTTTTACGGGTTATGGTTGGGGACACGGTATCGGGATGAGTCAGTACGGTGCAAAAGGCTTTGCCGACAACGGTTATACATATGACAGAATTATTCTTCATTATTTCCCGGGAACAACACTCGGCACATATTGATAAACTCACAGGAAAGGCAGATTTTTATGAGAACTGAAGATTTTGACTACAATCTTCCCGAAGAACTTATCGCACAGACGCCGCTTAAGGAACGCACATCGTCAAGGCTGATGGTTCTGGATAAAAAAACAGGTGAATATACACATAAGCATTTTTACGATTTAACGGATTATCTTAAAGCAGGAGATGTCCTTGTTTTTAATAATACCAAGGTTATTCCGGCAAGACTTTTCGGAGTAAAACAAGGCGGAACTGCCACAATAGAAACGCTTTTGTTAAAAAGATATTCCATTGATGAATGGGAAGTACTTTTAAAGCCTGCAAAGCGTATAAAGCAGGGCGGACAGGTTGTTTTCGGAAACGGTGAGCTTATCGGAGAAGTTTTGGGCGAGCTTGAGGACGGCAAACGCAAAATGAAGTTTTATTTTGACGGGGTTTTTGAAGAAATAATTGATAAACTCGGAAATATGCCCTTACCACCATATATAAAAGAGAAGCTCGAAGATAAAAACAGATATCAGACAGTTTATGCGAAGTATGACGGTTCTGCGGCAGCACCTACGGCGGGACTTCATTTTACCCGGGAATTTATAAAAAAAATAGAAGAAAAAGGCATTATAACAGCTTATGTCACGCTTCATGTAGGTCTTGGCACATTCAGACCTGTAAAGGAAGATGATATAACAAAGCATATAATGCACAATGAGCATTATATCGTACCAAAAGAGACTGCTGAAATTATAAATAAAGCAAAAAAAGAGGGAAGGCGGGTAATATCTGTCGGCACAACTTCACTTCGTACTATGGAGGCTGTTGCAAGCACAAACGGAGGAATTATGGTTGAGGGTGAAGGAGATACCGAGATATTTATATATCCCGGCTATAAATTTAAAATAGTTGATGCTTTAATCACAAATTTTCATCTCCCTAAATCAACGCTTTTAATGCTTGTTTCAGCGCTTTCCGACAGAGAAAAAATACTTAACGCGTATAGCGGAGCCATTATGGAAAAATACAGATTTTTTTCATTTGGCGATGCGATGTTTATACAATAAGAAATAAAGGAATTTTTATATGATATATCTTGACAATGCGGCAACAGAACCGGTTTTTAAAGAAGTTTGCGAATATATGTACGATGTTTTGAAAAATAATTATGGAAACCCTTCATCACTTCATAATCTTGGAATGAAGGCAGAAAATATCGTAACAGAAGCAAGAGAAATTATTGCTTCTTCTTTGGGTGCAAAGGAAAGCGAAATATATTTTGCACCGAGTGGAACTTTAGCCAATAACACAGCGATTTTCGGATATTTAAAAAGGAATAAGCGTGCCGGAAAGCAAGTTATGATTTCGTCTATTGAGCATCCGAGCGTGTATAATATTGCACCTGTTCTTAAGGAAATGGGATATACAGTTTTAGAAATTCCTGTTAAAGACTTTGATTATGACTATGATTTTATAAGAGATAATATTTCCGAAAATACTGCGCTTATAAGTGTTATGGCAGTAAATAACGAGACGGGAACTGTTTTTGATATTAAAAAAATAAGAGATATAATTTCATCAAAAAGCCTTAATACTGTCATACATTGTGATTGTATTCAGGCATATATGAAAACAAATATAAAGGTATCAAGTTTCGGAGCTGATATGATAACAATTTCTGCACATAAAATCGGAGGCCCTAAGGGAATTGGTGCGCTTTATATAAGAAAGGGACTTTTTGTTGAGCCAGTTTACTATGGAGGCGGTCAGGAAAGCGGTATGTTTTCCCAGACAGAAGCTGTTCATAATATTGCAGGCTTCGGATTGGCAGTTGAGCTTAATATAAAAAACAGCTATATGAAAAAAATAGATGAACTTTCAAAACTTTTTGTGTCTAAGCTTGGAGAAAATATCGTTGTAAATTCTAAAAATAATTTGCCTAATATAATTAATATATCTGTCCCGATAAGGTCTGAGATTGCGCTTCATAAGCTTGAAAGCAAAGGCATTTATGTTTCTTCAGGCTCAGCGTGTTCGCAGAAAAAAGGGGAGAGAAACAGAGTGCTTTCAAACTTTGGATTATCACAGAAATTGCAGGATACTGCACTTCGTATTTCAATCGGATATAACAACACTTCTGAGGATATGGAAGCTGCCGTAAGGGAAATAAATAATTTATAAAAATACTTGACAATTTTTCCTCTTTATGCTAAAATGGTCAAGGTCAGTACGATAAAAATTACAGCGGTCGAAATCTGTGATTTCGGGCACCGCAAACAGTATCGCGGTGCGCGGCTGCTTTGCAGTAGCTTTTAAGTAAAGTAAAAAACTATAAATATAATTTAATATGCGGATATGGCGGAATTGGCAGCTTTGAGTACGAGCGCTGCCGGTGGCAGATGAAGCGAGTATGAAAAGGTGCAGCGGTCGAAATCTGTGATTTCGGGCACCGCAAACAGTATCGCGGTGCGCGGCT
>CAZZPN010000049.1:0-81 GCA_964655495.1 uncultured Oscillospiraceae bacterium | reverse complement strand
GTAAAGTAAAAAACTATAAATATAATTTAATATGCGGATATGGCGGAATTGGCAGACGCGCATGGTTCAGGTCCATGTGAA
>CAZZPN010000048.1:0-7695 GCA_964655495.1 uncultured Oscillospiraceae bacterium | reverse complement strand
GCATCTTTTTATTTTTTAAATAAAAGTGTCACCCATCATTGACAATTCTACAAAAATAAATGCTGTTTTTATACAGCTTCCATTGACTTTTTACTTAAAATATGGTAAAATAAATCCAGTCTTTAATAAGCGGTACAGAGATGCCGACAAGATGTTTATTTTAATCAGATTTTTATGATATATGTCTGAATAGGTACATATATTATTCTTATATGTTTTTTAAAACTCTTGTCGCTTTTTGATAAGAGTTTTATTTTTTGTCAAAAATCAATTATAAGGCATGACAAAATAAGAAAAGAGGAAAAAATGAGCTTAAAAATTAAAAATGCTTTTGTCTATAATGAAAAAGATTTTGTAAAAAAAGATTTATATGTGTATGACGGAAAAATCAGCTTTATTGAAAAAGAAAAACCTAAAATAGAATATGATTGCGAGGGAATGTATATATTCCCCGGCTTCTGCGATGTTCATGTGCATTTGAGAGAACCCGGTTTTTCATATAAAGAAACAATAAAAACCGGCACAAAGGCCTGCGCCAAAGGCGGCTATACAACCGTTTTTTCAATGCCTAATTTATCTCCTGTGCCCGATTGTTATGAAAATTTAAAACAGCAGCTTGATATAATAGAAAAAGATGCTGTTATAGAGGTTATTCCGTATGGCTCGATTACAGTTGGGGAAAAAGGCGAAAAGCTATCCGAAATGGAAGAAATGGCAGAGTATGTCTGCGCTTATACCGATGATGGAAAAGGTGTCCAGAACGAAGAAATGATGAAATCGGCTATGGAAAAAGCCGTTTTGTTAAACAAAATAATTGCAGCACACTGCGAAGATGAAAAGCTTGTAAATAAAGGATATATCCACGACGGTGAGTACGCAAAGAAAAATTCCCACAGAGGAATTTCATCTGAAAGCGAATATCTTCCGATAAAGAAAAATTTGGAAACTGCATTAAAAACAGGCTGCAAATACCATGTGTGCCATGTTTCTGCAAAAGAAAGTATAGATTTAATAAGGGAAGCAAAGAAAAAAGGAATAGATGTAAGCTGCGAGACGGGACCACATTATCTCGTTTTGTGTGATGATGACCTTATAGAAGATGCAAGATTCAAGATGAATCCACCGCTTCGCTCCAAAGAGGATATGGAAGCACTTATTGAGGGTGTAAAAGACGGAACTGTTGATATGATTGCGACAGACCACGCACCACATTCCGAGGAAGAAAAATCAAGAGGATTAGAAAAAAGCTTAATGGGAATAACAGGAATTGAAACTGCTTTTATGGTATTATACACAAAGCTTGTAAGAAAAGGGATTATATCTTTAGAAAAGCTTATTGAACTTATGTGGAAAAACCCAAGAGAGCGTTTTTCATTAAAAACAAGCTTTAAAGAAGGAGATAGCGCAGATTTCTGCGTTTATAACTTAGATGAAAAAGTAAAAATAGATAATGAATTTTTCATTTCAAAAGGGAAAGCTTCTCCGTTTTTGGGAGAAGAATTTTATGGAAAGTGTAAGATGACAATATATAAGGGGGAATTTGTATGGCAAGACAATATGACAGAAAAATAGTGCTTGAGAACGGAAGCGAATTTTTAGGCTACGGCTTCGGCGCGAACTTGGATAAGGTATGTGAATTATCTTTTGATACTTCGATGGTGGGCTACCAGGAAATTATATCTGACCCTGCAAACGCAGAACAGATGATACTCATGACTTATCCGTTAATCGGAAACTACGGTATAACAGACGAAGATTTTGAGACAAAAAATCTCTGTGTGGGCGGTCTTGTGGTAAGAGAATATAACGATATGCCAAGCAATTTCCGTTACACAAAGACATTGTCCGAAACCTTGGAGGAATACGGTATTCCGGGAATTTACGGCGTTGATACAAGAAAAATAACAAGATTTTTAAGAGAAAACGGAAGCTGCAAGGTTATAATCACAGATATATCCGTTTCAAAAGAGGAAGCACTTTCAAAAATTAAAAATACCGAGCTTCAAAAAGACCTTGTTTCTAAGGTAAGCTGCAAAAAAAGATGGTATTCAAGAACTTCAAACCATAAATTTGATGTTGTTGCGATAGACTTGGGAATAAAATCAAGTACAATAAAAAATCTCAATCAGAGAGGCTGTAATGTTACTGTTGTTCCGTATAATGTTACTGCTGAAGAAATCCGTTTTATGAAGCCTGACGGAATTTTGGTTTCAAGCGGACCGGGAAATCCCGAAGATGTCCCTGAAGTAAAAGAAACACTTAAAGCCCTGAAAGGTGAATACCCGATTTTTGCGATAGGCCTGGGACATGACCTTCTTTGCCTTTCATACGGTGCTGAGGTGTATAAGTTAAAGATAGCACACAGAGGTACAAATCACCCTGTAAGAGTAAAAGAGACAGGTAAGGTTGTTATAGTTACACAAAATTCAGCTTACGCAGTGTGCGAAAAATCTTTAACAAAAACAGACCTTTCTGTTACACACACAAATATTTTATATAACACCGTTGAAGGCGTTGAATGTAAAAAAGATAAAGCGTTTTCAGTTAAGTTCTATCCTGATAACGAATCGGACTGGAACGGTGGAAACTTGTTTGATAAATTTATTTCCGTAATGAAGGAGGACAAATAATATGCCTAAAAGAACAGATATAAAAAAAGTGCTTGTTATAGGCTCAGGTCCTATTATTATCGGACAAGCTGCAGAATTTGACTACGCAGGAACACAGGCGTGTTTAGCGCTTAAAGAAGAAGGCTACGAGGTAATACTTGTTAACTCTAACCCTGCTACAATTATGACAGATACAACAATAGCAGATAAGGTTTATATGGAGCCGCTTACTTTGGAGTATGTTGCAAAAATTTTGCGTTACGAAAGACCTGATGCAATCGTCCCGGGCATCGGCGGACAGACAGGACTTAATCTTGCGATGCAATTAGCTAAAAAAGGTATTTTACAGGAATGTCAGGTTGAGCTTCTAGGTACAAGCAGAGAAAGCATTGAATGTGCTGAGGACAGAGAGCTTTTTAAAAAACTTTGCGAAGATTTGGGAGAGCCGGTTTTACCTTCTGTTATAACTCATTCTATGGAAGAAGGTATAGCTGCTGCAGAAGAAATCGGTTATCCGGTTGTTTTGCGTCCTGCATTTACTTTGGGCGGAACAGGCGGCGGTTTTGCAAATAACGAAGAAGAATTTGTAGAAATTATGAAAAATGCGCTTCAGCTTTCACCTGTTGGTCAGGTTTTGGTTGAAAAGAGCATAAAAGGCTATAAAGAAATTGAATACGAAGTAATGCGAGACTCAAACGATACAGCGATTACAATTTGTAATATGGAAAACATCGACCCTGTTGGTATTCACACAGGCGACTCTATCGTTGTAGCACCTTGCCAGACACTTACAAGCAAGGAATGTCATATGTTAAAAGAGAGTGCGCTCAAAATTATCCGCGCTCTTAAAATCGAAGGCGGATGTAATGTTCAGTTTGCACTTGATCCGCAGTCATTCAAGTATTATCTTATCGAGGTAAATCCGAGAGTTTCCCGTTCATCTGCACTTGCTTCAAAGGCAAGCGGATACCCGATAGCAAGAGTTACTGCAAAAATCGCAGTAGGTATGCGTTTGGATGAAATTATGCTTGGAAATCTCCCTGCATCTTTTGAGCCTACTTTGGATTATGTCGTAATGAAAATGCCGAGATTCCCGTTTGATAAGTTTTCTTCAGCTTCAAACAAGCTTTCAACACAGATGAAAGCTACCGGTGAGGTTATGAGTATCGGAAGAACTTTAGAGGAAGCTCTGCTTAAAGCTGTAAGGTCTTTGGAGATTGGTATTTGTCATATCCATATGCCGAAATTCGATAAAGATAAAATGACGATTGACGAGCTTATGGAATATATCAAGGAAGGTACAGATGACAGACTTTATGCTATTGCACAGCTTATGTATCTTGGTGTTGACCATTCAAGAATATGCAATATAACTCAGATTGATATGCTTTTCCTTGATAAAATAAAGAATATCGTTGACTTTGAAAGAGAGCTTGAAAAAGAGGAAAATATTAAAAATATCGATCTTCTCTACGAAGCAAAAAGAATGGGCTTTGGCGATAAATATATTGCAAAGCTGTGGAATATGACAGAAGACGATATATATAATTTAAGAAAAGAAAATAAAATGTTCCCGGTTTATAAAACAATAGATACCTGCGCAAGTGAATTTGAAGGTTATGTTCCTTATTTGTATTCAACCTACGAGGACGAAAACGAAACTATCATCAGCGACCGCAAGAAAATCATTGTTTTAGGCTCAGGTCCTATCCGTATCGGACAGGGTGTTGAGTTTGACTATTCAACAGTTCACGCCGTTAAAACAATCAAAGACTACGGCTATGAATCAATCATCATAAATAATAACCCGGAAACAGTTTCAACAGACTACACAACTTCAGATAAGCTTTATTTTGAGCCGCTTACAGTTGAAGATGTTATGAACATTGTTGAGATAGAAAAACCGATTGGCGTTATCGCTTCATTAGGCGGTCAGACAGCTATCAATCTTGCTGAGCCGCTTATGAAAAGAGGCGTAAAAATAATCGGCACAGATTTTGATGCTATTGAAAAAGCAGAAAACAGAGATGCTTTTGAAAAGGTTATGGAGGAGCTTAAAATTCCTCAGCCTAAAGGTCAGGCAGTAACAAAAATTGAAGACGGTGTAAAAGCCGCAAACGAAATCGGATATCCCGTTCTTGTTCGTCCAAGCTATGTATTGGGCGGCAGAGCGATGCAGATTGTTGCAAACGAAGAAGGACTCAGACGCTACCTTAAAACCGCCGTTGAAATTGATGAGGACAAGCCTGTACTTGTTGATAAATATATCATTGGTAAAGAGCTTGAGGTTGACGCAGTTTGCGACGGAGTAGATGTGTTTGTTCCGGGAATTATGGAGCATGTTGAAAGAACAGGTGTCCACAGCGGAGACAGTATCAGCGTTTATCCTACCTTCAGTATTTCCGAGAAAGCTAAAGAGACAATCCTTGATTATACTAAAAAACTCGGTCTTGGCATAGGAATTATCGGACTTTACAATATACAGTTCATTGTTGACAAGGATGAAAATGTATTTGTTATCGAGGTAAATCCGCGTTCTTCAAGAACAGTTCCGTTCTTGTCAAAATCAACGGGCTATCAGCTTGCAGATATTGCAACACTCGTTATTTTGGGAAAATCATTAAAAGAGCAGGGCATAAATGTTATGTACCCTGAAGAAAAGAAAAAATGGTATGTTAAAGCACCGGCTTTCTCATTCTCAAAAATAAGAGGTCTTGATGCGTACTTGTCTCCTGAAATGAAATCAACGGGAGAAGCAATCGGCTATGACGAAAAGATAACAAGAGCGCTCTACAAAGCACTTCAGGCTTCGGGTATGAATGTTGCAAACTATGGCACAATTTTTGTTACGATAGCAGATGCAGATAAAGAAGAAGCACTGCCTCTTGTTTCAAGATTTTATAAGCTTGGCTTTAATATAGAAGCAACCCAGGGAACTGCTGATTATCTTAAAAAACACGGCATAAAAACAAGAACCCGTGCGAAAATCAGCGAGGGAAGCGACGAAATCTTGAACTCAATAAGAAAAGGCTATGTAAACTATGTTATAAACACAAAGGACATTAATTCCGGCTTTGATGAAAGCGACGGTTATTTAATCAGAAGATGTGCAGTTGAAAACAATGTAACAATGTTTACTTCACTTGATACAGTAAGAGTTTTACTTGATGTTTTAGAGGAAACAACCTTCTGTATTTCAACGATAGATTCAGAATAAAAAAAGGAATTGATATAGATGAAACAACTTGATATGACGGTTTTGTCAAATACAGCTCTTACAAAAGATGTATATAAAATGGTGCTTGAGGGAGACACTTCGTCTCTCTCGCGTCCCGGACAGTTTGTAAATTTAAAGCTTGACGGTCTTTTTTTAAGACGCCCGATTTCTGTGTGCGATTATGATGAAAATACTCTCACAATCATTTATAAGGTTGTAGGAAAAGGCACAAAACAGATGTCGGAGATAAAATTGGGCGCAAGTTTAGATATTTTAGTTGGCTTAGGCAACGGTTTTGACACTTCAAAAGGGGGGGAAAGACCGCTTGTTATCGGCGGCGGTGTAGGAGTACCACCAATGTATAACTTAGCTAAAAAGCTGATTGAGGAAAATAAAAAACCGGTTGTTATTTTAGGTTTTAACAAGGCTGACGAGATTTTTTATAAAGAAGAATTTGAAAAGCTTGGTGCAGAGGTTTATATTTCTACCGTTGACGGCTCGGTCGGAACAAAAGGCTTTGTTACTGATGTTATAAAGAATGTTGACGGCTATACTTATTTTTATACCTGCGGACCGCTTCCTATGTTAAAAGCTGTATATGATGCGACAAACACAACGGGAGAGCTGAGCTTTGAAGAAAGAATGGGCTGTGGCTTTGGTGCTTGTATGGGTTGCTCGTGTGAAACGAAATACGGAAACAAAAGAATTTGCAAAGACGGCCCTGTTCTTACAAAGGAGGAAATAATATGGTAGGTGAAAAAGATACAAAAGTAACTTTATGCGGACTTACTCTTGACAACCCTGTTATTCCTGCATCGGGAACATTCGGCTACGGCTATGAGTTTGCAGAACTTTATGACATAAATATTTTAGGCTCGTTTTCTTTTAAGGGAACAACAAAGGAGGCAAGGTTTGGTAACCCTACTCCGAGAATTGCTGAGTGTTCAAGTGGTATGATTAATTCCGTCGGACTTCAGAATCCCGGAATTGACAAGGTTATTTCCGAAGAACTTCCGAAATTAAAAAAATGCTTTAACAAAAAAGTTATCGCAAATATCAGCGGTTTTTCGATTGACGAATACACTTATTGCTGTGAGAAAATAGATAAAGAGGAACAGGTCGGTATAATCGAAGTTAATGTAAGCTGTCCCAATGTTCATAACGGCGGTATGAGCTTCGGAACTGATCCGAAAATGGTGGAAAAGGTTACAAAAGCTGTTAAAGCGGTAACCACAAAGCCTGTTTTTATAAAGCTTACTCCGAATGTTACAGATATCGTTTCAATAGCTAAAGCGTGTGAGGCAGGCGGCGCCGACGGTGTCAGCCTTATAAACACACTTTTGGGGATGCGATTTTCGTTAAAAACAAGAAAGCCAATTGTGAAAAATGTGATGGGTGGCTTTTCGGGAAGTGCTATTTTCCCCGTTGCGCTTCGTATGGTTTATCAGGTAAGAAATGCAGTTAATCTTCCCATAATGGGAATGGGCGGAGTATCATCTGGTGAAGATGTAATAGAAATGATGATGGCGGGTGCAACTGCCGTTCAGGTAGGTGCGGCAAACCTTGTTGAGCCATATATATGCAAAAAAATAATAGAAGACTTACCTTCTGTTATGGAAAAATATAATATAAAAAGTTTAAAGGAGCTTATATAATGGGTAAAGATGTAATTATTGCCTGCGATTTTAATACAAAGGCAGAGGTTATGGCATTTTTGGATAACTTTAAAGAGGAAAAACCTTATGTAAAAATCGGTATGGAGTTATTTTATGCCGAAGGCACTCAGATTGTAAAAGAAATAAAGGAAAGAGGTCATAAGATATTTTTAGACCTTAAGCTTTGCGATATTCCAAACACAGTTAAGAAAAC
>CAZZPN010000047.1:0-7767 GCA_964655495.1 uncultured Oscillospiraceae bacterium | reverse complement strand
ATTTACCTATGAGATATCAGCCGTATAACAGAGGCATTTACGGAAGATTATTAAAACTGTTTTTAAGATGATATTCCAAAAAAAGCATCCTTTTCGGATGCTTTTTTTGGAATATCATCCATAAACTACATTTGACTTTTACTAGCTGGATATGTTACAATATTGTGGTATTGTTTGCTATGACTACAAGAAAGAAGGAGGAGAAAAAATGAGAAGATTTTTAATTATGATAGTTATATTAATACAGGCTATTGCAATATTACCGGCTTATGCAACATCAACGACGACTCACACTGTTGTAAAAGGCGACAGTATGTGGAAGATTGCAGTTAAATATGAGGTAGGGTTAAGTGAAATTAAAAACGCAAATTCGCATATTGCAAATCCCGACCTTATCTATCCCGGACAGATTTTGAATATTCCGCTTACTGATTCCACAGTTACAAGCTATGAAAATGAAGTTATAAGGCTTGTTAATGAAATCAGAGTAAAAAACGGACTTAATACACTCACGGCTGACTGGGAATTAAGCCGTGTGGCAAGATATAAATCGCAGGATATGAAAGATAATAACTATTTTTCGCATACGAGTCCCGTATATGGCTCACCTTTTGATATGATTAAGAATTTTGGTATATCATACAGAAGTGCGGCTGAAAACATCGCAAAAGGTCAAAGAACACCCGAAGCAGTTGTAAATGCGTGGATGAATTCTTCCGGACACCGTGCAAATATCTTAAATTCTTCATACACGAGAATTGGTGTCGGATATGTAGCAGACGGAAACTACTGGACACAAATGTTTATAAGAAAATAAATTTAAAAAAATCATTTATAATTGAATTAAAAACCACACAGCAGGTTTAAAGCCTTTTGTGTGGTTTTTTGTCAAAGTATTTGCTTTATCAATTCTAAAATATCTTTTAAAATATCCGATGGCAAAACGACAGTTAATGCAGATAAAATTTTTTCTTCTGTAAATTGGCAATTCTTTAACGCGTTACAAACAATTTTTGGTAAAGTAAAGTCCATAGAATCGGTAAAAAGCTGTGCATCGGTTATTTTTCCGTCGCTGATTTTTAAAAGAAGCTCTGCGTGTCCCCAAGAAAACTCTTTTTGGGCGGAAGCAGAAAACGGAATTGTATTGCCGTAAATATAGTCCCAGCTTTCATATTCTTTTTTTATACTATCTATTATACTTGTGTCTTTGATTTCGATTTTTTGGGGAGCTTTTCCATAAATTTCAAAAAATGCCTCAAGCATATACGCTTTCATTTTCTCGCAGGTTAAACCGGGAGAAAGTGAAGATAAATTCACTACTCTTGCACCGACAGATTTTACACCTTTTGCTTCCAGCTTAGCTTTCGGCGGTGTGAGATATTTTTGCATACTCAGAATATTTGCATCAATAAGAAGTGTACCGTGATGATAGGATTTTCCTTTGGAATTATAAAATGCGTTTCCGGAAAATTTTTTGCCGTCAGCGAGCAAATCGTTTCTGCCTGAAAGCTCTGCTTTTATACCGGCAAGACCACAAGCATACCCAATGACCTTCATTTGTCTTTCAAGGTCATAGTTTTGGGTTTTTGATATAAATGTAAAGTTTAAATTTCCCGTATCGTGAAAAACAGCACCACCGCCCGAAAGCCGTCTGGCAAGCTTTCCGCCGTCTTCTTCCAATTGTTTACAGCGACACTCTGCCCAGGGGTTCTGATTTTTTCCGATGACAACCGTATTTTTGTTTTGCCATAAATAGAGAATTACGCTATCATCCCCGACAGTATCAAAAAGATATTTTTCTGTTGAGAGATTTTTATACGGGTTAAAATCTGTGCTTATGTAATATTGAACTTTATTAATCATATTTTCACCTTAAGATAAAATTTACTTTATTTTATGATAAAATTCAAAAAAAGTCAATAGATTATGTTGACATTTGTGTTAAAAGATGTTAAAATTGTCATAAAGTCAGAGATTAATGCGGAGGTTTAATATGAATTTATTAAGGCAAGACCGTATAAAAGAATATATAGAAAAGAAAAGTGTCGCAACGATTAAAGAGGTGCAGGCGCTTTTTCCCGATGTTTCCTTGATGACAATTCACCGTGATTTGACAGCGTTGGAAGGGCAGGGCGTTATTACAAAGCATCACGGTATGGTGAAGTTTGCAAGATATCAGGACGATGTTGATTTTGGAGTAAGAATGGGTGAGAATACCCCGGGAAAGCTCTCAATGGTGAAAAAAGCAATTCCGCTTCTTCAGCCACACAGCTCGGTATTTCTTGATGCCGGCACATCAAATCTGTTTCTGGCAAAAAATTTACCTGATATAAGTCTTAATGTGGTAACTACAAGCCCCGGTATTGCTATGGAGCTTTGCCGCTTACATAACCCTAATGTTACTCTTTGCTGCGGCACGATGAACAGAAGAAATATGTCAGTTTCAGGGCAGAATACTATTGAGATGCTTAAGAAAATCAATATTGATATTGCCTTTATAGGTGTGTCCGGTTATTCCGAAAAAGCAGGCTTTACCTGCGGTACGGAAGCAGATATGCTTATAAAACGAACAGTTATTGAAAAGGCACGAGTAAGTGTTATGATGTGTACTAATGAAAAGCTTGACCGCCTTATGCCTTTTACTTTTGGAGATTTGAGCGATGCAGATTATTTTATAACTGATGGTAAGATGACGGACTGCGTTGTGCAGGCAGCACAAAAAGCAGGAACAATAGTGCTGTAATTTTTTTCATAAAAAGGCATTGACAAAATGTTAAAATGTGATATAATTAACAAGGTAATGTTATAAAATGTTAAAAACAACAAATATAAAAGAAAGAGGTGTTACTGTTGGCAAATGCAGTAATTATGCCTAAGGCAGGTATTACAGTTGAAAGCTGTATTATCGGTACTTGGGAAAAAAAGGTTGGCGACGCTGTAAAGGTTGGCGATGTGTTATTTACATATGAGACCGATAAGGCAAGCTTTGAATGTGAATCTACTGAAGAAGGAACACTCCTTGAGATTTTCTTTGAGGAGGGAGACGAGGTTGAATGTCTCAAAAATGTTTGTGCAGTAGGTAATCCGGGGGAAGACTGTTCAGCTTTGCGTCCAAGCGGTGCAAATGCAGCGGAAGCTGTTAAGGAAGAAGCTCCTGTTGCGGCTGCTCCTGTGGCAACACCGGCAGCTGAATCCACAGCGGTAGCAGGTGAAAAAAGTGCTGTTTCACCAAGAGCTAAAAAACTTGCAGAGCATGCAGGTGTTGACGCAACATTGGCAACACCGACAGGTCCTAACGGAAGAATAATTGAGCGTGATGTTCGTGAGCTTATGAACAATCCGGTTAAAGCTCCGGCAGCAGAAATAGTTAAAGAAGCTGCACCGGCAGCTTCTGAAGCAGAATATACAGATGTTAAATTCAGCGGTATTCGCCGTGCTATCAGTAAGTCGATGCACACATCACTTTCAACTATGGCACAGCTTACACATACTACAACATTTGATGCAAGTACAATTCTTGCATACAGAAAACAGCTTAAGAACGCAAAGGATGACTGTGCAGGTATTACACTTGGCGATATTATCCTTTATGCAGTTTCAAGAACACTTTTAAATCATCCTGACCTTAACGCACATATGCTTGACGATAATAATATCCGTCTGTTTAAGCATGTAAATCTCGGTGTTGCAGTAGATACACCAAGAGGTCTTATGGTGCCGACTATTTTCAATGCGGATCAGAAGAGTTTGCTTGAGATTTCAAAAGAAGTTAAAGAACTTGCTGCTCAGTGCCGTGAGGGTAATATCAACCCTGATAAGCTTTCGGGCGGTACATTTACAGTATCAAATCTTGGTAATATGGGAGTTGAATCCTTCACTCCTGTAATAAATCCGCCGCAGACAGGAATCCTTGGTGTTTGCGGAACAGTTGAACGAGTTAAAAAGGGTGCAGACGGCAGTATTCAGCTTTATCCTGCAATGGGACTCAGCCTTACTTATGACCACCGTGCAGTAGATGGAACACCTGCAGCGCGTTTCCAGAAAGAACTCGGTGAAAACTTAGAAAATTTCACAACACTTTTGGCGAAGTAAGGGGGCTTTAGAATATGGAACTTTTTGATTTGTTGGTAATCGGTGGCGGCCCGGGCGGCTATTTATGTGCTGAACGAGCTGCACAGGGTGGAATGAAGGTTTGTTTATTCGAGAAAAAAGCGTTGGGCGGTACTTGTCTGAATGAAGGCTGTATCCCTACAAAAACACTCCTTAATTCCTCAAAAATGTACCGTCATGCTATGAATAGCGAAGCATTTGGAGTAACAGCAACAGATGTAAAATATGATCATGCAAAGGTTATTGAAAGAAAAAACGGAGTTGTTAAAACTTTGGTTGCAGGCGTAGGCGCAACAATGAAAGGAAACAAAGTAACCGTAATTTCTTCATCTGCAGTAATTAAAGGCAGAGGAGAGACCGGCTTTTTAGTTGAAGCTGACGGTACTATGTATGAAGGCAAAAAATTAGTAATCGCTTCCGGCTCTGAAACCGTTGTACCACCGGTACCGGGACTTAAAGAGGGTATTGAATCAGGCTTTGTAGTAACTAACCGTGAAGTGCTTGATACTAAAAATCTTCCAAAAAACCTCGTTGTTATAGGCGGTGGTGTTATCGGTCTTGAAATGGCATACTATTTTGCAAGTGTCGGAGTTTCGGTAACAGTTATCGAAATGATGCCGAAAATCGCAGGTGCAACCGATGCAGATATCTGCAAGGTGTTAACATCTGCATTTGAGAAAAAAGGAATGGAATTCAAGCTTTCATGTAAAGTTTTGGAGGTTAAAAAAGATAGTGTAATATATGAAGAAAACGGCGAAAAGAAAGAAATCAAGTGCGATATGGTGCTTTTGTCTGCAGGAAGAAAGCCTTCTACTGCCGGAATCGGAATAGAAAGCCTTCAGCTTGAGATGGATAGAGCTGCTGTTAAAACAGACCGTCATCTTTGTACAAGTGTTTCGGGTGTGTATGCTGTCGGCGACTGTAACGGTAAACTTATGCTTGCTCATACTGCTTACAGAGAAGCTGAAGTTGCAGTAAACCATATGTTAGGAAAATCTGACGAAATGCGCTACGATGTAATCCCGTCTGTTATCTACACCGATCCTGAGGTTGCAAGTGTAGGTCTTTCAAAGGAAGATGCAGAAAAACAGGGAATGAAGGTTAAAGAAGTTAAACTTCCGATGTCTTATGCAGGTCGTTACCTTGCAGAAAATGAAGGCGGCAAAGGCTTTATCAAGCTTATTGTTGATTTAGATAAAAATCGTTTGGTTGGTTGCCATATGGTAGGCTCATACGCATCAGAAATTATCATGACTGCAACAATGATGGTAGATACTGAGCTTACACCTGACAGACTTAAAAAACTGGTGTTCCCGCATCCGACGGTTGCGGAAATTATCCGTGAAGCAATATTTCATATTTAAGGGAGGAATAAAAAATGCCTAAGAATCTATTTGTAGATCCTAAAGAACTTCGTTCAGCGGGGAAAATAACATTTAAAAGCATACCTGTAAATGCTTACAACAAAACTGTAAAAGATGAACGCAAGCGTTATTCTGATGACGATTTAGTTCGTATTTACCGTGATATCGCAATTTTAAGAGAATTTGAGTCTATGCTCAATCAGATTAAGACACAGGGTTTATACAACGGTATAGAAACTACTTATCCGGGTCCTGCACATTTGTCAATAGGTCAGGAAGCAGCTGCTGTTGGTCAGGCTTATTTACTTGACCAGAACGACTTTTCGTTCGGTTCACACAGAAGCCATTCTGAAATCCTTGCGAAAGCGTTATCTTGTATCAATAAATTAAGTGAGCAGGAGCTTATGAACATTATGGAAGGTTTCCTTGGCGGCTCTGCACTTCGTGCAACAGAGAAGCTCGGACCTGTAAGTGATGTTAAAGAACTTGCAATCCGCTTCATTTTATACGGAACACTTTCTGAAATTTTTGCCCGTGAAACAGGCTTCCATAAAGGTATGGGCGGCTCAATGCACGCTTTCTTCCTGCCTTTTGGTATTTATCCTAACAACGCAATCGTTGGTGGTTCAGCAGCTATTTCAACAGGTGCGGCTTTGTTTAAGAAGATAAACGAGAAAAACGGAATCGTTGTTTGTAATATGGGTGATGGCTCGTTGGCTCGTGGTCCTGTATGGGAAGCTATGAACTTTGCTTCTATGGATCAGTTTAAAACACTTTGGGAAAGCCACAACGGCGGTGTTCCTATCTTGTTTAATGTATTTAACAATTCATACGGTATGGGAGACCAGACAAGAGGCGAAACTATGGGTTACGATATGCTTGCCCGTATGGGTTCAGGTATCAGCCCGACACAGCTTTATGCAGAGCGTATCGACGGCTTTAACCCACTTGCAGTAATTGATGCAATGGAAAGAAAGCTTAAAATCTTGCGTTCAGGGGAAGGCCCTGTTATGCTTGATACTATTACATATCGTTTCTCAGGACACTCAACATCTGACCAGAACGCTTACCGTACTAAAGAGGAAATTGACGCATGGCGTGAAATTGATCCTATTATCACATATCGTAAGAATCTTGTTGATGCAGGAGTTGCTGCTGATTCTAAATTTGAAGAAATCTTACACGATGTTTCAGAGCGTATGACTATGATTTGTAAGGCTGCATCTGATACTACAATCAGCCCTTATGTAGATTTCAAAAAAGACCCTGCAGTTGTGGAACGCATGATGTTCTCAAATATGAAGGTCGAAAAATTTGAAGACAGAGAACCTGAAGTTCTTATGCCGCTTAACGAAGTACCTGCATATAAGAAAATCAAAGAAAAGAGCCGTTGTCCTGTTGTAGATGGAAAACCGGTATCAAAGATGAAGCTTTATAATCTCCGTGATGCACTTTCAGAGGTTATTTATGACCGTTTCTATGAAGATCCTACTCTTATCGCTTACGGTGAAGACTGTCGTGACTGGGGTGGTGCATTCGCAGTATATCGTGGTATGATGGATGCGTTGCCACATTCAAGATTATTTAACTCACCTATCGCAGAAGCAGCTATCGTTGGTACAGCAGTAGGTTACGCACTTTCAGGCGGTCGTGCGCTTGTTGAACTTATGTATGCTGACTTTATCGGTTGCGCAGGTGACGAAATATTTAACCAGATGTCAAAATGGCAGGCAATGTCAGCAGGAATATTAAAAATGCCGCTTGTACTTCGTGTATCAGTTGGCTCAAAATACGGCGCACAGCACTCTCAGGACTGGACAGCACTTTGTGCTCACATTCCGGGACTCAAGGTTTGTTTCCCTGCAACTCCTTGGGAAGCAAAAGGTCTTATGGAATCTGCACTTAAAGGAACAGACCCGGTAGTATTCTTTGAAAGTCAGAGAATTTATGATGTGGGCGAACAGTTCCACGAGGGCGGAGTACCTGAAGAACGCTACGAAATTGAATTTGGCGATGTAAACAAAGTAAGAGACGGTAAGGATGTAACTATTCTTACTATCGGTGCGGCACTTTATCGTGCAGTTGACGCAGCTAAAGAACTCAGCGAAAAATATGGTATGGAAGCAGATATTATAAATATCCACTCTCTCGTGCCGCTTGATTATACAAAAATCGTTGAATCTGTAAGAAAAACAGGCAGAGTTGTATTGGTATCAGATGCTTGTGCAAGAGGCTCATTTATGAGTGATGTTGCAAAAACAATCACAGAGCTTTGCTTTGACGATTTGGATGC
>CAZZPN010000046.1:0-7840 GCA_964655495.1 uncultured Oscillospiraceae bacterium | reverse complement strand
TAAAATCTTTTAATTTTAGCGTAAGATACTATCGATTTTGTTTTACATAAAAATTTACATTAATATAGCGGTTATTGTGCAAAACTGCAGAAAAATTTTTTTAAAAAGTATTCTTATTTTGTATGGATAATGAAAAATCCTGCCGCAATTATGCCTGTATGTATCAGGAAGAGAGAACGGATGCTGAAAAAATCCATCCATCACCCTGATTTAATTTTTACATCAGCGGTGCAAAAATTCTTAAAATACTTCTTATTATCTTTACAAAAATATTTCTTTTACAATCGGAAGCAGAAATTTTTCTGCTTTTTTTTATTGTCTTTTTTATATCTTTTTCGATTTGGTCAATAAGATGAAGCCTGTACATAACAATTCCGCACTCAAAATGAAGATATAAGCTTCTGTAATCAAGATTTACGCTTCCCACAGTAGCGATTTTAGAGTCGCATACAAAAACCTTGGAATGAATAAAACCGGGTGTGTATTCGTATATTTCAATACCTTCGTTAATAAGGGGAAGATAGCTTGAACGCGTTTGTGTGTGAACATAGCATTTGTCTGCTATTCCGGGGGTGACAATTCTTATTTTAACTCCGTTTTTTGCACTTAATATAAGTGCTGAAGTAAGCTCGTTGTCTAAAATAAGGTAGGGCGTTGTAATGTATAATTCTTTTTTTGCTTTTGTTATCATATTAAGATACACATTTTTCCCTGTTTTCTCATCACTAAAAGGGTTATCGCAGTAAACTTGTATTCTGGCTTTTTGCCCTTCATTTTTTTCTTTTTTTTCGCTTTTTTCTTTCTTGTCTGCCTTTAAAAAAAGGCTGTAATCCTCATTATCTTCTTTTATAAGGCTCCACATATCAAGAAACATTTTTGTGAAGCTTTTTACGCACTCTCCCGAAATTTTAATCCCGTTATCCTTCCAATGCCCGTACTTTTCTATTTCGTTTATATATTCATCTGCGATATTTATTCCGCCCGAAAAAGCAGTTTTTCCGTCAATCACCATTATTTTTCTGTGGTCACGGTTGTTCATCGTTACGGCTAAACTCGGTCTTAACGGATTGAAAGCACGACATTTTATGTTATTTTTTTTCATTAATTTATTAAATTTTTTTGGGAGCAACCCTAGGCATCCGCAGTCGTCATATATTATCCGTACATCAACACCAAAAGATGCTTTCTCTTTTAGAATGTTGTATATAGCGTCCCACATAATTCCGTCTGCGATTATAAAATATTCTATGAAAATAAATTCTTTGGCTTTTCTCAGCTCAGCTATCATATCCGAAAAACATTCTTCGCCCGTCTTATAATATGAAAAACCGTCTTCATTTTCTACCGTATATAAAGGCGTAAATCTGCTTAAATAATTAATCTGGGATAAAATAAGGGTGTCATCTTCGTTTTTGTAAGGCGCATTTTCGGCAAGTAATCTCTCTTTTTTGTATTTCATTTTTTTGTTTCCGAAAAAAAGATAAAAAATCCCGCCAAAAAGGGGGATAACAAGAATAAGGGTTGTCCACGCATGCTTATATGCGGGATTTTTTGTTTTTCCCGCAATATAAAGCACAGTTGCTATGCTTAAAATATTTAAAAATATATATATGAAAATAAAGCTTTTTGCAAGACTTAAAATGAGAAACGACATAAAAAGAAACTGTATAAAAATAAGCGCTCCCACAATTACACTTCGCTTAAAAATAAGCTTTTTTATTTTTCCTTTGAACATTTTTATATTCCTTTTTTTATGAAAGTATAAATTCCTTTACAATATCAAAATATGTTTTTTTATTTGCATCGCATCCTGAGATAAGAGCAGTTTTGCCTATTTCCTCTCCGTTTTTTATAAATCTTATTTCTCCGATTTTATCTCCCTTTTTTATTGGTGCTTTAAGGCTTTTTGGTGCGGAAATTTCAGTTTTAATTTCGGAATTGTCATTCGATTTTATAAGGCAGTCAAGGTCATTTTCGGGAAAAAGGGGAACGGTAGGCGTAAGAGAGTATTCTATTTCACAATCACTAACCTTTTTGTTTGATTCACAAAGGGACAAAAGCTTGTAGTTTGAAAAGCCGTAGTTAAGAAGTGCTTTTGCATCGTTAAAGCGGTCTTTTGAGGAAGGTGCTCCCAATACTACTGCGATAAGCTCAAGGTTTCCTTTTTTGGCAGTTGCGCTGATACAGTTTTTTGCGATTGAGGTCGAGCCTGTTTTAAGTCCCGTCGCACCCGGGTAGAAGCGGATAAGCTTATTGGTGTTTGATAAGGTGAACTCTCCGTTTCTTATTGTGTCCTGCCAGATGGTTGTGTATTTTTCTATGTCGTGCTTCATAAGCTCTCTTGAAATCACAGCTAAATCGTAGGCTGAGGAAAAATGTCCGTCCTCATCAAGCCCGTGTGGGTTTTTAAAGGAGGAGTTTTGCAGTCCAAGCCCTTTTGCCCGTTCGTTCATTTTTACAACGAAGCTCTCCTCGTTTCCGCTTATATATTCTGCAATCGCAACGCACGAATCGTTTGCACTTGCGACAAATACGGTTTTTATAAGCGTTTCCAAAGTCATTTCCTCATGCTCTTTGAGATAAATCTGCGAGCCGCCCATTTTAGTGGCATTTTCCGTTGCTGATATCATATCTGAAAGGGCAATATTTCCTTTTTCGATTTCCTCAAATGTAAGAAGCATTGTCATAATTTTGGTAACACTTGCAATGGCTCTTCTTTCGTTTTCGTTTTTTTTCAGTAAAACTTCACCTGTTTTTTTGTCCATAAGTATATAAGACGGTGAGGTAAGATTGACATTCGCAAACGAAACAAGAGAAAATAATGTCAAAAAAATAACGGTACATAGCGTAAAAAGACATACGGTTTTTTTAAATAATTTCATAATAACACCCTGAAATTTTTTTCTTTTGCACTTTTATATTTTTGAGAAAAAAGTGCGTTTTTATGTGTTTTTTTATTTTTTTTGAGTATCAAAGCTTTTTAATACCCTAAAGATATATCTCATATAATTTCGCTATCGCATTATAGGTCTTCAAATCCATTTCGCCCGTCGGTGATAGCCCTGAAATTTTTTGGATTTCTCTTGTTGAATTGACGCTGTCTTCTTTATGCTGTCCCGAAATTTCAAGGTCAGGCAGATTTGGGAAACGAAGGGAAAGAATGTGGAGCATTGCCTGAATGACAAAAAGGCAGTCGGCAAATTCGTTTAAGGTTATTTTTTTGTTTGTAAGCTCATCTAAACATATAATCTGGGGAAGATAAACCGGCTCCGTCAAATCTTCATGCACTTTAATTAATGTGTCCCATGTGTCATTATCCACAATTCCGTCAACCAATAGACCGTTAAAGCGCTGAAATTCTTTTACTGCATTTTCTGTCTGTACATCAAATCTTCCGTCGGGAATGACAGATGGAATTCTTTCGTCTCTTTGCGAAATATCTCTTAAAAATGTTTGTAGGCTGAAAACAGATTCATTTATTTGTGGCTCGGTGCTTCTCATATTAACCATTCCTTTCATTAACGAAATCATCAACATCTCCCAATTTTAAAGGAGTTCCCCGAAACTGCGAGGGGAGAGGATTGTTGCCCGATAAAACTTCAAGATAAAGCGAGGTGAGAGCGTTGAAGGTAGCTTCGTCTGTAACACCTGTCTGTGGGAGATTTTGAAGCTGTTGGAACTCCCTTATCGAATTTCGGGTGTTCTCGCCGTAGTAGCCTGTCGGGGTAACAGGTCTTATTCTCGGATAGGCAAGGCTTATAACATTGATATAATCCTGAATTGCCCGTACATCATCGCCACGACTTCCAAGAGACAGCGGAGTACCCGGATAAGTTCTTGTAGTCGGTGCGTTAAGACGGGTTGTGGAAAGGAAATTATCGACAATGCCTTTATACTGCTGATACATTATTTCCCAGGTATTAGCGTCTATAACTCCCGTAACGGGAAGCTTGTTATTTTGTTGGAACTGCCTTACTGCGTTCAAAGTAGCTTCTCCGAAAATTCCGTCAACGGCGATAGTGGGAAGATTTGAATAAAATTCTCCGATAACGCTCAGCATAAACTGCGCCGTTTCAACCTTTTCGCCTCTGTCATCAAGTGAAATCGCATCGGGATACGCAAAAGACACTCCGAAAATCTGCTGACCTTTCGAGTTAAGCTCGGAAAGTCTTTTTAGTCCAGTGTATAATGATACAAGCTTATACCAGGTTGCTTTTCCTACAATTCCGTCAACGGGAAGATTGAAAATTTCCTGAAATTTTTCGACAGCTCTTCTTGTCTGCGGCCCGAAAATTCCGTCTCTCTGGCTTATTTTGGGGATAGCAGGATAGTTTTGAGAAATTAAGTTAAGCTCACTTTGCACTATTACAACATCCTCTCCAACTGAGCCTTCGGAAAGTGGTGTTCCCGGATATGAATTAACAATATCCTGAATCGGAGCATCAACAACAAGCTCGATATTATCGCCGTAGTAATATTTTAAAATATCAATAGTTCCGTAGCCTTGTTGTGCAAGATTTTCGCTGCCCCATTGTGATAAACCTTCACAGGTTACGGTCGTTCCGTTGCAATACTTTGCCGCTAACGGCTCTATAAAGCCTATTCTTCGTATGTATTCGTTGAAAATGTTATCGACAATATTTGAAATATTTTCAAATATTGTACGACCTCTGATAAATTTCTGGTCATAGGAGGTGGAGCTTGTGATATCAAAATTGTAGCCTCGGCTTCTGTAAAACTCTGTGTAAATTCTGTTTAAGGCATAGGAAATCTGTGCGTAGATATTTGAGTATATTGCGGCGGTACTCCAGGTAGGATATATCTCGCTTGAAGCCACATTTTTTATATAGTCCTGAAAGCTCACGGTAACATTCTCGGCAGGCTCATCGGGAGCACCTAAGTGTACTGTGATATATGTAGGAACATAAGGTCTTATTGATGGCATAAAAAACCTCCTTTTATAGATTCTGCGGTGTGATAAGCACCGTATCAATTTTGTCTCCGCTTTTTGCATTTTCAGGAAGCGGAATCATTTCAACGGGAAGAAGCGTAATCTGATTTGAAAAAATCTGTACATCCTTCACAAGCGCAGTTTCAAATTCGGGATGGTCAACCCTTACAAAGAAGCTTGAAAAGGAATCGGTGCTATTTCCCGGAGACTGCGAATTTGCTTCGGGCGGAGAATCAAATTCAAGAGGTTGTGTTCTTCCCGATGAGTCGGTGAAGCGTACATACAAAAGGTGTGGATTTTCTTCTTCGGGTGTTGTAACGCTTACAGTTGCATTTTTAATTGGTACTTGCGCACCCGATGTGAAAACCTGCACAATTAAGTTTCCTTTTTTATCCATTTTTTCTTTCTTTTCCTTTCTCTTTTCTTCTATTCTTTATTTCAAATCTATTTTTTTCATAAAGTTTTCTGTCGATATCCCTGCCGGGCGGTTGTATCTCCCAAGCAGAAAAAGCGAATTTTTATCCTTTGATATAAGTGAGGTTTTTTCGTAGCACGAAAGAGATGCCTTAAAACCAAGCTTTTTTATTATATCTACTGAATCGTTTGATACTTTTCCGTAAGGGTATGTAAACACCTGACACAACACCTTTGACTTTTCTTTTAATGCTTCTTGCATTTGCATAATATCCGAGGATAAATTCTTTTCGTATTCGTCTTTCGTTTCGCTTTTTAGTTTAAAGCAACCGAGCCTTTCTTTTATTTCGTGCATATTGTAGCTGTGATTTGAAATTTCAAAATAATCTTTTTTGGAGATTTCTTCTATATCCTCCCAGGTAAGATGCGAGTAGTTGGGATTGTGGCTGTCATTTTCGGAGAATATATCGGTGAATTTTCCCACAACGGCGATACTTGCTTTTGCATTGTGCTTTTCCATTATTGGCGGAAGATAAAGCATATTGTTGAAGTATCCGTCGTCAAAGGTGAGAACAACGGGCTTTTCGGGCAAAGGTGTTCCCTCATATACATAATTTATAAGGTCTCTTATGAGAACGAAAGTATAACCCTTTTTCTTCAGGAATTTTATATCGTTTTCTAAGATTTCGGGTGTTACCACATAATCGCCTTTGCGGCTTTCATCTTCAAGCACACTGTGATACATTATTATAGGCACTTTAATTCCGTCTTTCAAAGATGCACTCACCGTTTTTCTGGCGGCAAATGCGCTGAACAAAAAAATTATGATAAGAAGAACTGCGCACCCCGATATAAGCGCTTTTTTATTCATAACATAAAAAGAAAACATAATTACCTCCTTTTTTTCTTTATAGGGGGAAGGGGGAACCTTTCGGTGTTTCCCCCTCCTAGCGATCGCTTAGACGCCGCGAGGCTGAAGCTTCTTTGCTTTTGTTTTTTAGAAAAAAAGATTAACAATATATATTGAACAAAATACTGTGAAAATATCTGCTGCAATTCCTGTAATAAGTGGTAAAAAGGTTTTTCGTACCTTTGTAGCACCGAAATAAATGCTCACAGTATAGAGAGTAGTTTCAGTTGATGCGGCGATAACGGATGCGATAAGGGAAGATGTGCTGTCGGGTCCCAGGGTTTCATATAAGTTTTTTAAAAGTGTGATAGAGCCGCTTCCCGAAACGGGCCTCATTAAAATAAGGTCGGTGAGGTCAGGCGGAATTTTTAAAGAAGATGTAAGGGGCGAAATAAGCTTTGTTAAAAAAGATAATGCGCCCGTTTCTCTTAAAAGGGCAGATGAAACGGTTATAAGAATAATTGCAGGCAAAATCTCAAAACAGGTGTTAAAGCCGTCCGTAGCGCCTTTTTTGAAGGCTTTTACAAGGTCGTTTTTGGAAAATGCACAAAAAAGTATTACAGCTATGATAAAAAGAGGAAAAAGAAGCTCAGAAAAGTTTTGAAGTATTTCCAAGGTTAATAGTCCTTTCTTTTACAGTTATCAGAGTATCAAACTCTTTATGCCTTATTTTGCTACCTAACTCCCAAAACAAAGAAACTTTAGCCTCGCGGCGTCTAAGCGATCGCTAGGAGGGGGCTAAGGGTCATAGGGGGACAAGGGGGAAACACCGAAAGGTTCCCCCATCCTCCTATAAAAAGAAAATCGAAAATTATACTGTCGTATATTTGCAAAGTTCTTCTTTTTAAACAATGTTCGGTTCAAATTCTGTTACATTTTTTCTGCTATTCTTTAATAACAAAGCAGTTTTTAAAAATACAAGCCCGAAAATAAGGCTCGAAAAACTCGTTATAAGTATCGGCAACATAACGATTGAGGGATTTTGAGAGCCGTAGAGCGCACGAAGCGAGATAACCGTTGTGGGAATTAATTGAACGGAGCAGGTATTGAAAATAACAAATTTACACATATCCTCACTCGGATATACGGAATTGTTTTCTTTGTCAAGCTCTTTTATTGCCATAAGTCCCATAGGTGTCGCCGCGTTTCCTATTCCAAGCATATTTGCGGAAATATTGAGAGTGATTTTATCAAGGGCGTCCATATTTTTTGTTTTAAAAAGCTTATTTGTAAAGCCTCTTATAAAATACCCTAATTTATCTGTTATACTGCTTTCCTTTGCGATATTCATAAGACCTGAGTAGAAAGCAGTTATGAAAAAAAGCTGAATTACAAACGATGAGCAGTCGTTTAAAGAAGAAGTGATTATAGAAAAAATTTGAGAAGCACTCCCTGTAAAAAAAGAATATATGATTGAAATTATAAAGAATAACGAAATTATAATGCTCATTTCCTTTTCACCCCTAGTTAATGCTATGATTAAGTCGCAAGAATTATGAACAAAACCATAAAAAAGGGGATGTTAAAAAACTCCAGACCGCAAAAAAAGAATATAAAACCTTAAA
>CAZZPN010000045.1:0-7943 GCA_964655495.1 uncultured Oscillospiraceae bacterium | reverse complement strand
TTTTTTCACTCTCCTGTTTATTTGTACTTATGTTTAATTTATGCGCTTCTGCATCGATTTTGGGAAGCAGTCATACAGAAGAATATAAATATGAAATATCCGACGGACTTACTTTATATAAAAATACTTTTTTGAGTGATCAGTCAGGAGTAGGTGAGCAGAGAGAGAATTATTTTCATTATATTCCCGGTGGGGAAACTCTTCCCGTTGTTACTGTGGGCAAATATGTCTATGGCGGAGAAAATATAAGTGCAGTATATAAGCATTTAAAAGAAACCGGTATTAATCCTGTCGGCGGGATAAACGGCGATTATTTTATACTCCAGACGGGTATTCCGATGGGACATGCAGTTATTGACGGAAAAATAGTAATAGACGAAAACGAGCTTCTTCCCGCAATAGGCTTTAAAGAAGACGGAAGTGCTTTTATTTCGGATTATAAACTTGATATAACAATGTCGTTTAAATCGGTAGTTAAAGAAGTAGAGAAAGTGGCAGAAACAGAAGAAAAATCAGAATTTGAAACAATCGAAAAAACTGAAGAAAAGATAGAAAAAACAGAGGCAACAGAATATACAGAATATACAGAAAATACAGAAAAAATAGAAAATGTAGAAAATATACATTTACCTTATTTTAATAAATATCTTCAGCATTGGTATTACTACCTTTTTGACAGCAGCTATTACACAAAAATTCAGTCAGACAAAAAAGCTTCTTATATCACCTTTGAAATTGAAGAAGGAGAAATGAAAATCGGAGAAACTGTAAAAACAAAGGTAAGTAAGATTGAAAAAGATATAGAGGGAGATAAGGAATTATCGGATAACCAACTTGTCCTTGCACTCACTGAGGATGCTCCTGAAAATCTAAGATTAAGCTTTGAAAAATTTTATGAAAATCAGGCAGTAGAATTTACTTTCAATACGAACGATAATGAAAAATGGAGTAAAGCAACGCATATTCTTGCTTCAAAGGCAGGCAGGCTTATAAAAAACGGCGAAGCTGTTATGAACTCAAATGATCCTGCAGCACCTCGTACTGCTGTCGGCATAAAAGAGGACGGAAGTGTAATTTTTTACACTGTTGACGGTCGTCAGCCGGGGTATAGCTATGGAGTAAGAATACCAACTCTTGCCAAAAGACTTTTGGAGTTGGGGTGTGTTGATGCAATCAATTTAGACGGCGGCGGCTCAACAAGTATCGGCGCAGTTTATGCAGGTGATGCTCAAATGTCAGTCGTAAACTCTCCTTCGGACGGTAGGTTGAGAAATGACGCCACATATATATTTTTTAATAATATCGCAGAAAAAGACAAAACAGAAACAGAAGCAAAACTTTTTGTTTATCCGTCAAGTGTGAGAATACTTGAGGGAAGTAAGACAAAATTTGCCGTTAAGGCAACCGACAGCGGATATTATCCTGTTTCACTACCCGAAGATATAGAGTTTTTTGTTGACGGAGAGAGTAAAGCAAAAGCCGACGGAAGTATCATTGCAAAAGGCGAAGGCGAACAGACATTTTTTGCAAAAAGCGGTGATATAAAAGGAAGCGCGAAAATATTAACTGTGAAAACTCCTGATAAAATCGTTGCGAAAAAAGACGGAAAAACCTTAGAAAAAATTGAACTTATGATCGGTGAAGAAATCGACCTTGAGGTTGAAGCATACTATAAAAATTCAAAGCTTATTGCGGACGAGGAAAGCTTCTTGTTTGAGTGTAGTGATAACAAAATCGGGCAAATAGATGAAAAAGGCGTTTTTAGGGCTGAAAAACCTGGAGAAAGCGAAATTAAGATAAGTGCCGGAGAATATACGCTAAGAGTTCCTTTAAAGGTAAAATCTGACGGAAGCTTAGTTGATATCGAAGAAAACTGGGCAAAAGAATATATCGAATTTTTGTATAACGAAAAGGTTGTAACAGGAGAAGAGGGGATAGACGGACATTTTTATTTCAAACCTTTTGAGCAGGTTTCAAGAAATCAGCTCGCTGTGCTTCTTTCAAAAGCGTTAAAGCTTGATATAAACAGATATACAGATGTTTTATTACCGTTTGAGGACGAGGATGATATACCGATATGGGCATATCCTCATGTTCAGGCCGTTTTTAGCGAAGGAATTTTAAAAGGTGCAGCGGCAGGAGATAAGCTTTATTTTAATCCTTCGTCAAAAATTACAAGGGCAGAAGCTTTCACAACTGTCGGCAGAATACTCAATTTAAGCTATGAGGGCGAATGTGAATTTGAAGACCGTGATGAAATTCCTGTCTGGGCAATCGAGCATATTGACTCGCTTTTTTATAATAAAGTAATAAACGGTTATGACGATAACACATTAAAATCGCTTTCAAATGTTACAAAAGCGGAGCTTTCAAAAATTTTAGTGAAATCAATATATGAGAAAGGAGATAAAAACAATGAGTAAATGTACAATTCTTGTTGTAGATGATGAAGAAAAAATAAGAAAGGTTCTTTATGATTTCTTTTCAAAAAACGATTTTGATGTAAAATGCGCAAAAAACGGTGAAGAAGCCATTGATATTTTTTATTGCGGAAAAATTGACCTTGTGATACTTGATATTATGATGCCTGTTATGGATGGTTATGCAACTTTAAAGGAACTTCGTAAAATTTCAAATGTTCCTGTTGTTATGCTTACTGCAAAAGCTGAAGAATACGATGTTTTAAAGGGGTACGAGCTTTGTGCTGATGAATATGTTTCAAAGCCTTTTAACTTGAAAATTCTTCTTGCCAAAGTAACTGCACTTTTAAGAAGAACATCAGTTCTTACTCAGGAAGTTGAAATTGGTGAGCTTTTTTATAACAAAAGCACTTATGAGGTTAAGGTTAAAAACGAAAAAATAGAGCTTACAAATAAAGAATTTGAGCTTCTTGGCTACCTTATAATGAATAAGGGAATAGTTCTTTCGAGAGACGATATTTTAAACAATGTGTGGAACTATGATTACTACGGAGATGTGCGTACGATAGATACGCATATAAAAAAATTAAGAGCAAAGCTTTTAGAGTGCGGAAGCTATATTCAGACTGTAAGAAGTGTCGGATATAAATTTGAAATTCCGACAGAAGAATAAAATTTGGGAGTGAGTATCATTAAACTGAAATCCTTTAGAGTTAAGCTGACATTTACATTTTTGATGGTAATTTTCGTTACATTGTTTGTTATTTTCACTATTTCTTCTGCTTTTCTGCAGGAATACTATATATACAGGCAAAGAAGCGAATTTGTTTCATCGTATAATCAGGTATGCGGACTTTTGGAAAAAGAAAATATAAATATGATGAACGAGCTTTCAAATATATGCTCCGATATGAATATAAATATCGTTCTTTCTGACAGGAACTTCAATGAGATTTATACAAGCACAAATATGCTTAATAACCCGATTAAGCCAAATACATTAAGAGAAACTTTAAGAAGTCTTCATTCTTCGGTAAAGATTGATTCTTCAAAAGGTTACGGTATGAGGTCTTTTGAAATAGACAAAAGAGGCGAAATGCTGATTTTAGTAGGAGAGCTTACGGAAAATTATTATATTTTCTTTGTAAAACCGATTATTCCTATTATACGAAGTATATCAATTTATATTGAATTTTTCTTATACATAAGTATCGTTATCGCTATTTTAAGTGCTATTGCGGCATATTTTATAAGTGCAGTATTCTCAAGGCCTATACATGAGCTTGTGGATATTTCCCAGAGAATTGCAAAGCTTGATTTTTCAAAAAAATATGTTCCAAAGGGAACAAGTGATATAAATCAGCTCGGACTTTCATTAAATGAAATGTCGGATAAGCTTTCGGAAAATATTGTTCAACTCTACCGCGCAAACACAATTTTGAAAAACGATATTACCCAAAAAGAACGAAACGAGCAGATGCGAAAAGAGTTTTTGCAGAACGCATCTCATGAGCTTAAAACTCCGATTTCAGTTATTGCATCATATACGGAAATGCTGAAAGATAAATTAATAACAGATGAAAAAGACCGTGAATATTACTATGATGTAATTTATGAAGAAACTGAAAAAATGACTGTAATCGTTAAAGAAATGCTTATGCTTGCACAGTTTGAATCGCAGAGCAATATTCTTAATATAGAAGCATTTAATTTAACTGAGGTTGTCGAAGATGTTTTGGAGACATATTCTGTAATTGCAAAAAAAGAAAATATAGATATAGTTTCGGATGTGGAGAATGATATTTTCATTTCTGCTGATATGCTTATGATTGAAAGAGCGATGTCAAACTATATTTCAAATGCGATTTATCATGTTAAAGATGATGATAAAATTTTCGTAAGTCTTAAAAAAATTGATGGCGGAATTCGTTTCTCGGTAAAAAATAAAACTGATGTGATTTTAGATAACTCTAAAATCTGGACCAGCTTTTATAAAGGCGACGAAAGCAAAGGAAACGGACTCGGACTTTCAATAGTAAAAGCTGTTATGGAATCTCACAATAAGAAATATGGTGTAAAGTGCGAAGAAGGATATGCCGAATTTTTCTTTATACTTTAAATATCAAAAAAGAGATGTATCGAATTTTTTATTTTGATACATCTCCTTTTGTTTTTTATATCTTTTTACTTATTTACTTTGTTTCTATTAAAAATTTAATTGCCGTTCTTTCTTCTCCCTGAACTTCTATCTCCGAAAAAGCGGGAATAC
Source organism: uncultured Oscillospiraceae bacterium (assembly GCA_964655495.1). Taxonomy (GTDB): domain Bacteria; phylum Bacillota; class Clostridia; order UMGS1840; family UMGS1840; genus UMGS1840. The sequence goes on along the minus strand of CAZZPN010000045.1, from coordinate 3,254 downwards.
AAACAATATCAAAGCCGCCCGGCGCTAAAAAACCTCTTGCTATTGCAACTGCTTTCACAGCCTGATTAACTGCCGCCGCACCGATTGCCTGCAATTCTGCGCTGCCTCTTTCTCTTATAACTCCCGAAAGCGCACCTGCAACCGAGCCGGGATTTGAATTTTTTGAAACCTTCAGTACAAACATTTTTTATTCCTCCATAGATTAATTTATAGTGTTAATATGTTTTATTATATGATTTGCGTTTTAAAAAAATACATATCAAACAATTTTTGGAAGAACCAAAAAAAATCACTCAAATTCCGGTATAAAGCTTTCTCCCACCGCCTCACCGCTTTGAATAAATGCGTTTTTTATCCCTAAATTTTCTGCAAAATCAATAATTTCGTTGTATTGATAATCTCTCACGGGATATTTTAGTTCTTCAAACAGAGTATTTTTGGGCGGTGTGTACTGATTCATTATACTTATATAAATATCGTCTTTATAGGTTTTGTAAAGATATTCCAATATTTTTTTTGAATCCTCCTCCAAATAGGGAAGAACAAGATGACGCACTATAACGCCTTTTGTCATTATTCCTTTTTGGTTGAACTCTGCCTTTCCAACTTGTCGCACCATTTCGTTAATTGCCGAAATGCAAAAATCTCTGTAATTTTCGCAGTTGGAATACTTTTTTGAATAAGTGTTGTCCCAATATTTAAAATCGGGAAGATAGATATCAATTTTTTTATCAAGCTTTTTTATTGATTCCTTTTTTTCGTAGCCGCTTGTGTTATATAAAAAAGGAAGGTCAAAGCCTTTTTGTTTTGCTTTGTCGATTGTGTTTATAATTTCGTTTAAAAAATGAGTTGGTGTAACCAAATTTATATTATTTGCGTTTTTGTTTTTTAAATCAAAAAATATATCCAAAAGCTCATCCTCAGTAATATATTTCCCCAAATCTCCACGGCTTATTTTAATATTCTGACAAAAAACGCATTTTAAGCTGCAGCCGCAGAAAAACACAGTTCCGCTTCCGTTTTCTCCCGATATACAAGGCTCTTCCCAGAAGTGAAGAGAAGCGCGTGCAATTTTCATTTTATAAGAAGAATTACAATAGCCTTTTTTATCGTTTCTTATTATATTACATTCTCTCGGGCATATGTTGCAGTTCATAATTTTTCACCTCTAAAAGCAATTATATCACGCTTATAACGCTGTGTCAAATCAAAATTTGCATTATAAAGGTTAAAAAAGCACGAGAATTTTAATTTTCTTTGTAGTATAATAAAAATATATTAATTAAAATTTTTAAAAGAGAGGTACAGCAATATGGGTAAAGTAGTAACTTTCGGTGAAATTATGTTAAGACTTAAATCTCCGGGAATGGAAAGATTTTTTCAGTCGCCATCACTTGAGGCAACTTTCGGAGGCGGAGAAGCAAATGTATGTGTGTCTTTAGCTAACTACGGAATGGACACAAGCTTTGTAACAGTTCTTCCTGATAACGATATTTCAAAAGCTTGTATAAGAGAGTTAAGAGGCTTTGGAATTGACACTTCAAACATTACATATAACAACGGCCGTTTTGGTATATATTATCTTGAATCAGGCGCAAATCAGAGAGCTTCAAAGGTTATCTATGACAGAGCGTACAGTGCAATTTCTATTGCAAAACCTGATGAGGTAGATTTTAAAAAGGCTTTTGAGGGAGCTAGTTGGTTTCATATAACAGGTATTACTCCTGCCATTTCCGAAACTGCTGCCGAGCTTTCTATGATAGCTGTTAAAACTGCAAAGGAAATGGGCCTTACAGTTTCCTGCGACCTTAATTACAGAAAAAATCTCTGGAAATATGGCAAAGAAGCAAAAGAAGTAATGCGTGAGCTTACAAAATATGTTGATGTTATTATCGCAAACGAAGAAGACTGCCAGAAATCATTGGGAATAGAAAACAACCAGACCGTTGAAAGCGGAGAGCTTGATACAAAGAAATATGAAGAACTTGCAAAAAATGTTTTATCACAGTATCCAAACGCTTCAAAAATTGCAATAACACTCCGTGAATCAAAATCAGCAAGTCATAACAACTGGTCTGCTTGTATTTATAATAGAAATGAATTTTATGTTTCAAAGAAATATGAAATCAAAAATATTATTGACCGTGTAGGCGGCGGCGACAGCTTTGCAGGCGGACTTATTTACGGTCTTAATAACTACGATACAGACTCACAGGCACTCGAATTTGCTGTTGCAGCAAGTTGTCTCAAACACTCAATTTTGGGCGACTTTAACAGAGTATCCCTTTCCGAAGTAAAAGCTCTTATGGGCGGCGACGGAAGCGGCAGAGTACAGAGATAATATTTTATCTGAAATATTTCGAAATAGTCAAAAAAACAAGCCATCCTTTCATATTATTAATTGAAAGGATGGTTATTTTTATGTTTGGTATGGTGCTGGAGCTTATAAAAAATCTGTTTTTTATGCTCGGATATTTTGGAAATATGAACTCGTTTCCACCTTCTTTAACAAAGAGGGAAGAGGGAGAATTAATTCAAAAAATGGAAGCGGGGGATAATGAAGCGAGAAACACTCTTATCGAAAGAAATTTAAGACTTGTTGCGTATGTTGCAAAAAAATATAACAAAGAAAATAAGGAAACCGATGACTTGATATCAATCGGAACAATAGGTCTTATAAAAGCAGTAAACACCTTTAAATCGGATAAAAATATCAGGTTTGCAACTTATGCCGTAAGATGTATCGAAAACGAAATTTTGATGGTTTTAAGAAGTGAAAAAAAGCTTGTGAATGAGGTATCTTTGGAAGAGCCTATCGGAAAAGACAGCGAGGGCAACGAAATTTCTTTAATTGATGTTATTGCTGATGAAAACGGAGATGTTTTTTCGGAGGTAATGAAAAGTATTAATCAAAAAAAACTGTATAGTGCAATAGAAAAGCTTACACCAAGGGAAAAGGAAATAATTATCCTGCGTTACGGACTTAAAAATGGAAAATCAATTCCGCAAAGAGAGATTGCAAAAAAATTTAAGATATCAAGGTCTTATGTATCGCGAATTGAGAAGAAAGCATTGGAGAAACTTCAAGAAGTGTTGGATTAAAAAAGAGGCTGTTTAAAAACTATTTTTAAACAGCCTACTTTTTTTAGGGGATAGGAAAAAAAGCTTCAGAATGGAAAAACCGAGCCAAAGCGAAGCTTTGGGACACCCGAAGATGTACAAAGGTACATCGAGAGGCGAGGTTTTTTCATAGC
>CAZZPN010000044.1:2726-8073 GCA_964655495.1 uncultured Oscillospiraceae bacterium | reverse complement strand
TCGCTAAAAAGATACACATATTTTTTACTCATATATGGTATTCCTCCTGATATATAATATATTTTTTAACAAAACCGATATGTATTTACACATACATATTTATTATACCATATTTTTTAAATTTGTAAAGAGTTTTTTTAAGATTTTAGCACTTTTTTGCAAGTTTTTGCAATTAAGACGAAAAAATACGCATTATTTTAGAAAAATTTATTAAAAAGTTCTATTATTTTAAATTTCACAACTGTTTTTTCACTCTCCGAAGCAATCATTTTTACTTCTTCATTTGTAAGAACAGTTTCAAGAAGCTTGAATTTTTCTTCACTTGTCTGTGTTATTCCATCAAGAATACATACAGAGGGATACATTACACAAAAAAAGTTATCCCCTGCCCCTTTTCCCAAAGTTATAACAACGGAATCGTATATTCCGGCAGGAAGAGTAAAATCGTTGTAGCGTCTTACGGGAAACATCTCTTTTTTTACTTCCACATTACATTTATAAAAAACATTCTGCTTTTTCAAAAAGCTGTTTATGACATCTTCGATTTTTTGCCTGTTTTCTAAAAAATAGCCCAGAGCTTTCTCCTTATTATCTATACTTTCCAAAGAGAATTTTTCAAAAAAATGTTTCCTTGCCGCCATTTTTATGTCCTGGTCAAATTCTGTGTTACTGTTTGCACGGATATGAAATCTTACAATAGAATCATTGATGTTTTTTACATTTTCTTTTTCCGTTGCATAAACACTTACGCAAAAGCCAAGACACACGCACAAAAATAAAACAAAAGACAATCTTTTCAAATTCATAATTTTTACTCCCTTAAAAAACAAAAATCAACACCAAAAAAGTGTTGATTTAATGTTTCCCATATTTATTCTTTTTATACATTTTTTTCAAAAAAATTAAGAAAAAATGTTTGTTTATGGTGTTTTTTAAAATTATCATAAGATTTTAAAGCAGTTTCTTTGTCATCAAAAATTGCAAAGACAGACGGACCGCTTCCACTCATAACGGCGCCCATTGCACCGTCGGAAACAAATTTATTCTTTATATCGCTGATAACGGGATATAACCCTGCTGTAACATTTTCCAGAACATTGTACATCATTCTCGACATATTCTTTATATCACTATTTAGAATCGCCTCGACAAGCCCTTTTGTATGAGGGTGAAGTTCAGTCTTTTCGCTGTCAAACCTTGTAAAAATATCTTTTGTTGATACATTTATTTTTTCAGGCTTCACAAGAACGATATAACAATCGGGAAGTTTTTTTAGTGTGGTTAGCTTCTCTCCCGTTCCTTTAGCTAAACACACTCCGCCTTTTATACAAAAAGGAATATCTTTGCCGACAGTATTTCCTATATTTTCAAGTTCTTCTTCTGTAAGATTTGTTTCGTAAAGAGTATTAAGACCTTTTAAAACAGCAGCACCATCCGTACTTCCGCCGGCAAGTCCTGCACTTACAGGGATATTCTTCTTTATTTCGATTTCTGCGCCGCCTTTTATTTTGGTATATTCAAAAAAAGCTTTCGCTGCCTTATAAGCAATATTTCTTTCATCAACCGGAATATAACGAAGATTGCATTTTATATTGATTTTGCCGCTTTTTTTGATTTTCACTATATCCGAAAGCGGTATTTCACACATTACCATTTCAAGCTCGTGGTAGCCATCAGCTCGTTTTCCCAAAACATCAAGCGAAAGATTTATTTTTGCATTCGCATTTAAAATCAGTTCTTTCATTTTTTCTCAATTTCCTCTATTGCGGCCTTAAGCTGTGTATCATCTTTTTCTTCCATAAGATATATATTTTTTATGCTTTCATCGAGTGAAACCTCTACATCGGGAACAATCCCCTTTTCGTGAATGTTTGTTCCGTCAGGAAGGAAATATTCTCCTGTTGTTATTACCATAGCGGTTTTTGAATCAATGTAAAACTGTGTTCCCACAACACCTTTTCCAAAGCTTTTTTCTCCGATAATGGTTGCATTGTTGTTACATTTCAAACCACCTGCAAGAAGCTCCGAGGCACTCGCTGTATTCTGATTTACAAGAATAACAATCGGAACTTCCACACATTTTTCGTCCGATTTGTATATCTCATCCTTAGCATTTCTGCTTTTTATTGTAACAATGGTACTTTCGGGCATAAAGTAGTCAGCAGTTTCAACAACGCTGTCAAGAAGTCCGCCACCATTATTTCTCAAGTCAATAATAAGACCTTTTGGTTTATACTTCAACAGCGTTTCCATATGCTCCTTTACTTCTTCACCGGTCATCCTGTCAAAACTTGAAATTTTCAAATACGCAATATTGTTGTCAAGCACCTTTGATGATACTGTTGTAATAGTTACCTTTTTTCTTTTAAGCTCAATATCTTTTTTCTCGCCATCAGGAGTAAGGAAAGTTACCATAACCTTTCCGCCTTCTTCTCCCTTTATTTTAGAAACTACATCGTCAATATAAACACCGACTGCGTTTTCACCATCTACTTTTAAAATTTTATAGCCAGGAAGGACGCCGCTTTCATATGCACTTCCGCCTTTATAGCACTCAGTAACAGTAATGTAGCCATTTTCATCTGTTGTAACGGAAACACCTATGCCTACATAACCACCGATAATCGACTCATTGAAGCTTTCCAGCGTTTTTTCATCAAGATAGTAAGTGAACTGATCCCCGTAAGAAGCTACATAAGTTGAAAGTGCATTTTCAAAAGCCTCACCGTGATTTATTCTGTCTTTAAAGTAATAATTATTATCAATGAGGTTGTTAATTTTATTTATTTTTAAGCTGCTTATGATATCTGAATTTTGTCTTTCAACGAGCATTCCGCCAAAAAAACAGGTTGCACAAACAAGAACCACAACAAAAAAAGAAAGAAGTCTTTGAGAAAAGCTCTTTTTTTCGTCGTGGTGTTCTACAATTATTTTTACATTATCACTCTCGGGACTTGTTTTTTTGTAATGCTCAATGAGTTTTTCATCTAATGCTTCTCTTTCTTCTTTTTCTTCTGAAGCTTCTGTTATTTCTTCGGCTTTTTCTTCGGCATTAGTTACATTAATTTCCTTATTTTTTTCTTCGTTCATAATTAGTTACCGCTCGGAAAATAATTTCCGAACGGCTTTCCTTTCATATTAATTATCTTACATAGTTAAGAGGATCACAGCGGACTCCGTTTACTGCCATTTCAAAATGAAGATGCGGGCCGGTGGAAACGCCTGTGCTTCCTTCTCTGCCTATAACCTGTCCCCTTGTAACACTCGCTCCGACAGAAACAAGTCTTGCACTCATATGCGCATAAAGAGTTGTTACCCCGCCGCCATGACTTATGATAATATAGTTACCATACGAGCTTGAATACTCCGAAACAATAACTGTTCCGCTGTTGGCAGCAACAATATTACATCCGTTAGGGCCTCCTATATCAAGGCCGTTATGAACCTTTACAGTTCCGTAAACCGGATGAACTCGTCTTCCGAAATAAGAGGTTATATATCTGGATGCAGGACAAGGCCATATATATCCTGTGGCAGGAGCAGCAGAAGAACCTTGATTTTGTTTTGCAAGAAGTGCCTTAATCTGACTTTCTATTCTCTGCGCTTCTCTTTCCTTTGCCTTAAGCTGCTGAGTATATGTATTTATATCTCCGTTTATATCATCTAAAATCGCCTGATTTTCTGCCTGGAGTGCCTCAACATTTGCTTTTTCCTGCTCTGCCTGCGCTTTTAAAACTTCTATCTCACCTTTTTTTGTTTCAAGTGTTTTTTTAGCGTCCTCAACGATTGATTTTCTGTTTACAATCTGCTCTATAATTCCCTGGTCATACTCGGAAATTTGCTTAATTACTTCCATACGGTAGAAAAAATCTGAGATGCTTTCACTATTTAAAATAATATCAAAATACGAAAATGAATTATCCTCATAAAGCGCTCTCATACGCTCTTTAAAAAGCTCATCTGCTTTTTTCTTTTCACCTGTAAGGTCTTCTATTTCCTTTTCTTTTGCGTTAATGTCAGCCTGCACTGCATTAATCTTAGAATTGATTTCATAAAGCTTTGTATTTGCCTGAGACATCTTTGCATCTATATTTTTCTTTTTCTCTACATACGGTGTTTTGCTTTTTTCAGCCTGATTTATTTTTTCTCTTATCTGATCCATTTCACTTTGAGCATTAGATTTCTGCTGCTCAAGGTCACTTTTATTATCTGCAGTTACAGTATATGAAGAAAAAATAAGTATTATACAAAACAACAGCGATATAATTTTTCTGTTCAACCCTAAAAAGCCTCCCGTCATAATTTTCATTTTTAAATAATATGCGTTTTAATCAGCGATACCTTTCATAAATTTATCAAAAAGATTTAGGATTATAATAATTGCCGGAATAGCCACTATCATAAAAGCAATCATTTTCATAATCAGCTTTTTCTCTCTTTTTTTCTCCGCAGCACTTCTCCGCACACTTTTCTTCTTTTTATAATAGGATCTCTGATCTATAAATTTTTCACCACCCGTTTCACCGGATTTTCTTGTTCTTCGGTAGCTACCTGCTTTTTCGGCAGTATGAGATGAACTTCTGTGGTGAGAATGACTTCTGTGATGCCTGTGAGTTTTTTCGCTTTTTTTGTTATTTTCTACATCATTATGAGAATTTTTTTCCAAAGCAGCCTCATTATAATTTTCTGTTCCCATATCTGATCTCCTTTTTTATACCTTTAAATGCTTGTTAACAGCAAAAGAAGCTCCTATTCCTCCGATAACAAAACCGTAAACGGTATTTATAACAAAAAGTTCTTTTGCTATTTCCAAAGGCTCCATCAAATGAATTTCATTAATCTGATGGTTGAGGTTACCGAATAAGCACTGATATCCGTAAGTAAGGATAATAGCTGAAAGCAAACCTCCGATAATGCCTATTAAAATCCCTTCTATAACAAAAGGTGTTCTTACGAAGCTGTTGGTCGCTCCTACATATTTCATTATATTTATGTGCTTTCTTCTTGAAAAAATCGAAACATTTATAATGTTGGAAACTATGCTTAAGCAAAGAATCGAAAGCAATAAATACGATATTATTGAATAAAGTCTTACTTTTCCCGAAAGCTCATCAAGCTTCTTTGATGTTTCAACATTATCCGAAACAGAATCAACCTGCGGGATTTTCTTTATTCTCTCTATCGTCTCAGCACTCGTTGAAAGCTCATTCATCGTTACGACAAAACTGTTACGAAACGGATTGTCCTCATGTGTAAGCTTTTGAATTGCTGCTGATTTATCAAGCTTTTTTTTCACTTCTTCCAAAGCCTGCGCTTTTGTTTTAAGCACAGCACTTCTTACATTTTC
>CAZZPN010000044.1:0-2716 GCA_964655495.1 uncultured Oscillospiraceae bacterium | reverse complement strand
TTATATCCTGTGCAACGGCTTCAAGGTCATTATCTCCAACAGAATCTTTTATATATATATTAAACTCAAAGCTGTTACCGATATCTTCGGAAATATGGATAATATTAAAAGAAACTATATTAAAAACGCCGATTATAAGAAGAGAAACAAGCACTGTTATAATAGTGGTAAGAGTAACTATTCTGTTAGTAAAAAGGTTAGCTACGCCTTCTTTGAAAAAATAACTAATGTTCTTCATTTTCAGTATAACCGCCTCTCTCATCATCACGGACTACTTCGCCGCCCTCAACCTCAATAACACGCTTATGAAAAGAATTTACTATATCTCTGTCATGAGTTGCAACTATAACTGTTGTTCCGCTTCTGTTTATTTCTTCTAAGTATTCCATAATTTCTCTTGATGTTACCGGATCAAGATTTCCGGTAGGCTCATCAGCAATTATAATACCCGGGTTATTTGCAAGTGCACGGGCAATAGCAACTCTTTGCTGTTCACCGCCCGAAAGCTGTGTAGGCAAAAATCTCGCTTTACCGGAAAGTCCCACTCTTGCAAGAACTTCAGGTGCCCTTCTTCTTATCTGTCTGTTGGTCGCTCCTACAACTCTCATAGCAAAAGCAACATTATCAATAACAGTTTTATTATCAAGCAATCTGAAATCCTGAAAAACCATTCCGAGCGTACGCCTGTAATAAGGAATCTTTTTTGATTTAATGCCCGAAACATTGATATTATTTATGACAATTCTTCCTGATGTAGGCGCTTCTTCTGCAGTTATAAGCTTTATGAGTGTAGATTTTCCTGCACCGCTGTGTCCTACAAGAAAAACGAACTCTCCTTTTTCTATCTGCAGATTCACATTATAAAGTGCCTGAACATTCGTATTGTCATATATTTTGTTGACATTTTCAAATATTAACACTTTTTTACTCCTTATATTTTCATTACATTTGCCGAAAGATATTTCTTAACCATCATTGCCACTTTAAAGATAATAGCATCATCAAACTCTCTTAAGTCAAGACCTGTAAGCTTCTGAATTTTATCAAGTCTGTAAACAAGTGTGTTTCTGTGGATAAAGAGTTTTCTTGAGGTTTCGGAAATATTAAGACTGTTATCAAAGAATTTCTGAATTGTCATGAGTGTTTCCTGGTCAAGCTTATCCATTGAGCCGTGTTTAAAAACTTCATCCAAAAACATCTGGCAAAGCTTAACGGGAAGCTGATAAATAAGTCTTCCTATACCGAGTGATTCATAATTGAGAATTTCTTTTTCACTATCAAAAACCTTACCGATTTCGAGTGCAAGATGAGCTTCTCTGTATGAAGATGAAACATCACGAAGATTATTAACTATCGAGCCTATACCTACACACACATTTATCATAGCTTCGCTTCTTATAGTGTTTATTATCTCTGTAACAATACGGTTTTTCTCCTTAACCGATGCGTCCTTATCAATTTCAATTATAACAGCAAAATTTTTCTCATCCAAAGATACAACAAACTGTTTTCCTTTTTCCGGGAACATTCCCTTTAAGATAACAGATACGCATGAGTCATCGGGAACAGGAAGCGATACTAAAAAAACTATTCTGCTTTTCTCGTATTCAAGCTTGAGTTCTTTTGAACGGGCATATATATCACCCGGAAGAATACTGTCAAGAAGAATATTCTTCATAAAGCTTGAAGAATCAAACTTTTCTTCGTAGCTCTGCTTTGTGCTTACAAAAGCGGTTGCCAAAATCTGTATGCACTTTTTGGATATTTCGTCATCAGCCTCAATATAAACTGCAAAATCAAATTTTGTATGAGAAAATACAGGTTTAAACATAATTCCGTTATGTACACAAACAGACTCATCGATAAAAGCATCTGTATCTTCGATAAGCTTTTTACCTATGTTTGAGTTTACCGATGAAGAAATAACGATTCCGTTTTCATCAATTATTCCAAACGGATGGTCAACTATCCCCACATATTTGTAAACTGCATTCTGAAAAAATTTATTTAACATTCTGGCATCTCTCCTTAATGATAAAATCATACTAATCCACTTTAACATCTATATTCTAACATATAAATGTGAATTTTTCAAGTTTTTTTCGTTTTTTTTCGTTTTTTTTAATATTTTTTCACATTTCCTTGTTTTATTTGATTTTTTTAAGAAAACTATCATTATAATTTTTCAATTTAGCAACAATATAAGAAAGCTCAGCTGTATTTTCCCTGCCTGCTCTTTTTTTAGCTTCAAGATTTCCGGCAAGTGCATTTAGATTTTTTGTAATATACCGTTTTACATCATCACTGTTGTCATCAAAAATTTTTTTACCAAATCTTAAATCGAAAGCATCATAGCTTTTTTCTTCACCTTTTTTTGCGCATATTATACAGTAATACCGTTCATTTTCACGAGCTATTTTTTCATCATAAATTGTAAAACCGTTATCAAAAAGATATTTTCTTAAATGTTCAACTTCCGTCATAGGCTGAAGTATCAGATTGTCAGCTTTTTTTGCACATTCTTCTGATTTAGAAAGAATTTCGGAAATAAGTATTCCGCCCATACCGCAAATTGTTATGCAATCAAAATTTTCATTTTCTACTTCCTTAAGACCGTTTGACAAAACAGTTTTAATCTCATTTTCAAGTCCATTCAATCGTATATTTTTCCTTGCCGCTTCAATAGGTCCTTCCCTTACATCGCAGGCATACGCTT
>CAZZPN010000043.1:0-8184 GCA_964655495.1 uncultured Oscillospiraceae bacterium | reverse complement strand
AACAGGGAACTTATTTTAAGAAAGCAGGACTTAAAAAATCTTCCGTCTGATTTTTTAAAAACAATAAATAAAGAGCTAAAAAAGGATAATGCTTCTGTTGTAGTATCGCAGGAAGCTGTTGAGTGCGAAGGCGGATTTATACTGCGATATGACAGAATAGAAGAAAATTGCACCTTTGAAGCTCTTGTCAGTGAAAAAAAGACGCTTATATATGATACATTACAAAAATTAATTTCATAAAAAGGAAAAAATAATGAAAGATACAGATTATACATTTTGCGTTTCAGTCTTAAAAGAAAAAGAAAATAACCTTTTAAAAAACGAATTTTTAAATGATTTAACTACAGAAACAAGCTTCAAAGCCGTATGCGATATATTAAAAGAAAGAAATTATCCTGTAATAAATCCTTTTGAAATAATAAAAAGGGAATGGGATTTTCTTTTAAGCACAATCCCTTACAAAGATGAGCTTGATTTTCTTATTGTTAAAAATGATTTTTTAAATTTAAAAGGAATTATAAAAGCTGTCGTTTTTAAAAAAACCGACGACTTTATATTCACATCCCCTGCCCTTACAGAAAAAGACTTACTCTTAAAAGCGATAAACGAAAGATACTTTTTTTTACTTCCCGAATGGTTGAGCGATATCGCAGCAAACGGTTACGAGCTTTTCGTCGGAACACTTGATTCTAATCTTTTTGAAATGTATATTGATTATCACACTTTAAAAACAATGAAAGCTTTTTCAAAAAAATCCAAAAGTCCGTTTCCCTATTTATACTGCGATGAGATTTGTGCTGTATCAAATATCAAGACAGCGCTGAAGATATCACAACTAAGTAGGCACCAAAAAGAAAAATTGAGCTTTGATTACGCCTTTTTTCCATGTGAAAAATTAGATATAGAGAAGCTAAAAAAAGCTGCTGCTATGAGCGTTGATGAAACTCTGGAATATATATCAAAAACGGATTATCATTCTTTCAAAGACGAATTTTTAAAAACCAACAAAATATCAGATAAATTTATTGATGAATATATCTTTTCGCTTACCGAAAACACAAAAACAATTTTTTTCGGAATTGAGCCTGTTATAAGATATTTTTTGTATAATGAGCTGACAGCAAAAAATATTTCAGTTATTCTTAATTTCAAAAAAGCAAACAAGGATGCTTCTTTTATAAAAGAAAGGTTACGGAAAATATATGTATAAAATTGCAGTTATCGGGGATAAAAAAAGTATCGGCTTATTTTCTTTATCAGGCTTTTTTTCGTTTGAAGCAGATGATAAGGAAAGTGTTTTCAAAATTTTAGAAGAACTAAATCAAAATGATTACGAAATTATATATATAACAGAAAAGCTCTTTGCGATGGCAGACAACGAAATAAAGAAATATTCATCAAAGCTTACGCTTATCCCGGGAATTGAAGGCAACACGGGAATGGGAAAACAAGCTCTTGATTCGGCAGTAAAAAAAGTTATGGGAGGCATAAAATGAACATCTTAAAAAAGGAAAAAGAAGCAGGCATAATAGAAAAAATAAGCGGTCCTCTTGTAATTGCCGAAAATATGAAAGATGCAGATATGTTTGATGTATGCAAGGTGAGCAGTCTTAATTTAACAGGTGAAATCATCGAAATGCACGGTGATAAAGCAAGTATTCAGGTTTACGAGGAAACTTCGGGCTTAAAACCGGGAGAGCCTGTTACTACTACAAATATTCCTCTTTGTGCTGAGCTTGGGCCCGGTCTTATAGGAAGCATTTTTGACGGAATACAGCGCCCACTTGATTCTATTATGAATATATGCGGAAACAGTCTTTTAAGAGGCGTTAGTGCGCATTCGCTTGACAGAGAAAAGCTTTGGGATTTTACGCCTCTCGTCAATGAAAACGACGAGGTTGAAGGCGGAGATGTAATAGGCTATGTGAACGAAACTGCGGTTGTGAAGCATAAAATAATGGTCCCTTATGGCATAAATGGAACCATAAAGGAAATCAAAAGCGGAAGCTTTAAAATATGTGATACAGTTGCAGTTATCAAAACAAATAGCGGCGAAAAAGAAATTACTATGCTTCAAAAATGGCCCGTAAGAAAGCAAAGACCTTATTTAAAAAAGCTTTCTCCCGATAAGCCGCTTATAACAGGACAAAGAGTTATCGACTGCTTATTCCCTATTGCAAAAGGCGGTGTTGCGGCAATCCCGGGTCCTTTCGGAAGCGGAAAAACAGTTACTCAACACCAGCTTGCAAAATTTGCGGAAGCAGACATTGTCGTATATATAGGCTGCGGAGAAAGAGGAAACGAAATGACTGATGTTTTAAACGAATTTCCCCGTCTTACAGACCCGCACACCGGTCATTCGCTTATGGAACGAACAGTCTTAATAGCAAATACATCCGATATGCCCGTTGCGGCAAGAGAAGCCTCTATTTACACAGGAATTACGATTGCGGAATATTTTCGGGATATGGGTTACAGCGTTGCACTTTTTGCAGACTCCACTTCAAGATGGGCCGAAGCTTTAAGAGAAATGTCAGCCAGACTTGAAGAAATGCCCGGTGAAGAAGGCTATCCGGCATATTTGGGGAGCAGACTTGCACAGTTTTACGAAAGAGCAGGCCGAGTTATTACTTCGGGAAAAAACTCCCGTGAAGGCGCACTCACAATAGTCGGTGCTGTAAGTCCACCGGGGGGCGACATTTCGGAGCCTGTTTCCCAGGCAACACTCCGAATAGTAAAAGTTTTCTGGGGACTTGATTCCAATCTTGCTTACAGGAGGCACTTCCCTGCTGTCAACTGGCTCACAAGCTATTCACTTTACAGTGAGCTTTTAGCGCCCTGGTTTGAAGAAAATGTTTCTCCTAAATGGATGGAATTAAGAAACGAGTTTGTAAAGCTATTAAAGACAGAAAGTGAGCTTGAGGAAATTGTGAAGCTTATCGGTTTTGATGCACTTTCATCATCCGATAAATTGAAAATGGAGGTTGCGCGCTCAATAAGAGAAGATTTTCTTCACCAACTTGCATTTCACAAAACAGATACCTACACCTCCTTAAAAAAACAGCTTTATATGATGGAGCTTATTATCGCCTTTTATAATTACGGGCAAAAATGTATTTCCAAGAACATTGATATCAATGAAATTTCAAGCTTGCCCGTAAGAGAAAAAATAGGGCGTTTTAAATATACAGATGAAGAAAACATTGACGAAGAATATAATAAGATTATCAGTGAGCTAAACAAAATCTCATAAAAAGAAAACGGTGAAAAAATGGCAAAACAGTATAAAACAATAGAAGAAGTGGCAGGACCTCTTATGCTTGTAAAAAGCGTCTCGGATGTCAGCTATAATGAGCTTGGAGAAATCGAACTTGCAAACGGAGAAAAAAGACGGTGCCGTGTTCTTGAAATAAATAAATCCGATGCACTCGTACAGCTTTTTGAAGCGTCTTACGGAATTAACCTTTCAAACAGTAAGGTGCGCTTTTTAGGGAAGCAAATGGAGCTTGGCGTTTCGCCACAGATTTTGGGAAGAGTGTTTGACGGGCTTGGAAATCCTATTGATAATAAGCCTCCTATACTTGCAGAAATGCGGCTTAATGTAAACGGAAACCCGATGAATCCTGCCGCGAGAGTCTATCCGCAGGAATTTATACAAACAGGTATCTCCTCGATAGACGGACTTAACACACTTGTAAGAGGACAAAAGCTTCCCGTTTTTTCATCAAGCGGTCTTCCCCATGCTAAACTTGCAGCGCAGATTGCCCGTCAGGCAAAAGTAAGAAGCGATTCTAAAGAAAACTCTAAATTTGCAGTAGTTTTTGCAGCGATGGGAATAACCTTTGAAGAATCAGACTATTTTATAAATTCTTTTAAAGAAACCGGTGCAATAGACAGGACAGTTCTTTTTATAAACCTTGCAAATGACCCTGCAATCGAAAGAATAGCAACTCCGAAAATGGCACTTACAGCAGCAGAATACCTTGCCTACGAAGAAGGAATTCATGTTCTTGTTATTTTAACTGATATAACAAACTATGCAGACGCTTTAAGAGAAGTTTCTGCGGCAAGAAAAGAAGTACCCGGAAGACGAGGATATCCGGGATATATGTACACCGACCTCGCATCTATCTACGAAAGAGCCGGTATTCAGCAAGGAAAAAAAGGAAGTATAACCATGATTCCGATTTTAACAATGCCCGAAGATGACAAAACTCACCCTATTCCTGACCTTACCGGGTATATAACTGAAGGGCAGATAATACTTTCAAGGGAGCTTTATCAAAAAGGCATTACTCCGCCTGTTGATGTGCTTCCCTCTCTTTCAAGACTAAAAGATAAGGGAATCGGAAACGGAAAAACAAGAGAGGACCATTCAGGAACAATGAATCAGCTTTTCTCGGCATATGCAAGAGGAAAAGAAGCAAAAGAGCTTACAGTAATCCTTGGTGAAGAAGCAATCTCGGAAATGGACAAGCTTTATGCAGAGTTTGCTGACAGATTTGAAAAAGAATATATTTCACAAGGCTACAACACCAACAGAAGCATCGAGGAAACACTTGATATCGGATGGGAGCTTTTAAGAATTTTTCCAAAAAGTGAGCTTAAGAGAATAGATGACGAGATAATAGAAAAATATTATTAGGTGATAAAATGGCATCACACACATTAAAAATAATCTTAGATAAAGAAAAAGAAGCGCAAAAAAGGATAAAAACAGTAAAAAAAGAAGCCCAAAGGCTTATCGAAAACGCAAAGATTGAAGCCGGAAACAAAAGAGAAGAAATAATCTCAAATGCAAAAAACGAAGCATTAAAGAATATAAACTCAGCTAAAAACACAGCCGCAAAAATGAGAAATACGGCAGTTAAAAAAGCTGAACTTATGAAAAAGGAAGAACACGACAGACTTATAAAAAAAGAAAAAGAAATAAAAGAAACTATTAAAAGTATTTTGTTTAACGGCGTTTTCGAGGGAAGTGAAGAACAAAATGGCGAAGCTTGAATTTAAAAAAATAGAAATAACAGCGTTATTAAAAGACAGCAGCGATATTTTAAACAGATTGCAAAGGCGTGGAGTTGTCGAGATTACAGATACACAAGATGAGCAGCTTACAAAAATTGACGGTTCAGGGAGTGCAAAAAAATATGAAAGCTATATAAAATGCGCCCAAAATGCTGCAATAATCTTAGAAAAATATATAAAAAAAGAGAATTCCGTTATAGGCTTTATAAAAGGACGAACAAAGCTTAACGAAAAAGAATTCAATTCAAAAAAAGAAGACATAAAAAAAACTTTAAAAAGTATAAAAGAAATAACACAATGCGAGAAGAAGATTGACGAGCTTAAGAAAAAAATTTCAAAGCTTCATTCGGATATTGACATTCTCTCCCCCTGGAAAAGCTCATCTATTCCTCTTGATACAAGAGAAACGGAATTTTCGTATATACTTTTCGGAACGCTTCCGAAAGAAAAGGGAAAGACAAAAAAAGATGAAATAATCCGTACAATAAACGAAAAAAAAGCTTTCATTCATTTTGATACCGAAAAAACAGATAATAAAAACAAATCCCACGAAACAGTCTATTTTCATAAAGAACACTTTGATATTATAACCGATATATTAAAAAAATACGGTTTTGATATTTTTTTCTTTCCTTCTTCACTTACTCCCGAAGAAGAAATAAAAAATATTAAGAAAGAGATAAAACTCTGTACTGAATGTATAAAAAAAGAAGAAAACAAATTAAAAGTGCTTGGAAATATCTATGGTGATTTGGAATTTTTGATTGATTATTACACATTAAAAAAGGACAAGTATTCTGAATTAAAAAAACTTGCAATGACAAAAAATGTTGTCGTTATAAAAGGTTATGTCCCCGAAATTTATGCAGAGGGAGTTGTTAAAGAGTTTTCTAAAAAATACGCTTCTGTAATAAACATATATGACCTTAACGAAGATGATAATCCACCTGTCCTTCTTTCTAACTCAAAATTCTCCTATCCTTTGGAGAGTATAACCGAAATGTATGCACTTCCAAATAAAAATGATGTAGATCCAAGCAGCGTTATGGCATTTTTTTACTATCTTTTTTTTGGTATGATGTTATCCGATGCAGGATACGGTCTTATAATAACGCTCTTGATGGCTGTTATTCTCAAAATAGGTAACGCAGAAGGTAATTTAAAAAGAAGCTTTCAACTTTTTATGTATTGCGGAATTTCTACTTTATTCTGGGGAATACTTTTCGGAAGCTGGTTTGGAGATTTACCTCAGGTTATTGCAAAAGAATTTTTCAATGTTGAAATTCCTACAACAGCATTATGGTTTGAA
Organism: uncultured Oscillospiraceae bacterium; assembly: GCA_964655495.1. Classification (GTDB taxonomy): domain Bacteria; phylum Bacillota; class Clostridia; order UMGS1840; family UMGS1840; genus UMGS1840. The sequence continues at coordinate 1,850 of CAZZPN010000043.1, read as the reverse complement.
CCTCTTGAAAAACCTATTACACTTCTTCTTTTTTCCTTCGGACTTGGAATATGTCATCTTTTTTTAGGTCTTTTTGTAAGATTTAAAATCCTTTATAAAAGCGGAAACAAAACAGACGCATACTGCGAGGTCGTTCCTGTTTTTCTGACAGTTTTAGGTGCAGCACCTCTTGGTGCGGGAATATTGACACAAGTTCCCGGATTTTTAAAAACTATGGGCATTTTTCTTGTTATAATAGGTGCTGTAAGCATTATACTAACCTCAAAAAGAAGTGAAAAAAATATCTTCTTAAGATTTTTCGGAGGCATCTACGGACTTTATAATGTATTAACGGGATATTTAAGCGATATTCTTTCATATTCAAGACTTCTTGCTTTAGGTCTTGCAACAGGAAGTATTGCAAGTGTTATAAACCTTATTGCTACGATGCCTGATAGTATCGTGCTAAAGGCTGTAATGCTGATTTTTATAGGCTTAATCGGACACGCTGCAAATCTTGGAATAAATCTTCTTGGTGCGTATGTTCATGCAGACAGATTACAGTTTGTTGAGCTTTTCTCAAAATTTTACGAAGGCGGCGGAAATGCTTTTTCACCACTTAAAACAAATACAAAATATTATACATTTGAAAAGGAGAACATTTATGAATAACTTTGGTCTTGCATTAGTTATTTTAGGGGCTTCTTCTGCAGCTCTATTTGCAGGAATAGGAAGCGCCAAAGGTGTAGGTCTGGTTGGCGAAGCAGCCGCAGGAGTTGTAAGTAATGACCCTTCAAAATTCAGTAAAGTGCTGATTTTACAGCTCCTTCCCGGAACGCAAGGGTTATACGGACTTTTAGTTAGTGTGCTTTTATTGAGTAAAGTTGGTATTTTAGGCGGAAATATAGGAGAAATCACTTTATCTCAGGGGCTTATGTATTTCGGCGCTTGTATGCCAATCGCATTCGGGGGACTTTTTTCAGGAATAGCCCAGGGGCGTGCAGCCGCAAGTGGCGTCGGAATTGTCGCAAAAAAGCCTGAACAAAGCGGAAAAGCGATAATTATGGCAGCTATGGTAGAAACTTATGCTATCCTTGCGCTTCTTATTTCAATTCTCATAATTTATAATATATAATGATAACAGGAGAATTTACTATATGCCCCAAAAAACACTTAATCCGACAAGAATGGAGCTGTCAAAGCTTAAGAAAAAGCTTTTAACGGCACAAAAAGGACACAAGCTCCTAAAAGATAAGCATGACGGTCTTATGAGGCAGTTTACCGAGCTTGTAAATGATACACTTTCACTTCGGGAAAAGGTTGAAAATTCGCTTATGCTATCACAAAATTACTTTCTTGAAGCACAAAGCGTAATGCAGGAAGGCGAAATTGTAGCTTCTCTTATGACAAACAAAAAAAATATTGAAATTTCAGTAGAAAAGAAAAATATTATGGGTGTTAAAATACCGGTTTTTAACATTGATGCTTCTCTTTTTGAAAATGATACTTCGCTCCCCTACGGCTTTTGTTTTACTTCGTGGGAGCTTGACGAAGCACAAAATGAATTTAAAAAATTAATTCCCGATTTAATAAAAATGAGCGAGCTTGAAAAATCGTGTATTCTTATGGCAGATGAAATAGAAAAAACAAGAAGAAGAGTAAACGCTCTTGAGTATGTTCTTATCCCCTCTTACCAAGAAACAATCCGCTATATAAAGCTTCATTTGGAAGAAAACGAAAGAAGCACTATAACTAGACTTTTAAAAATAAAAGATATGATTATTGAAGAAAATCTGAACAAGAACTAACAAATTCAAAAAAGGGGCTGTTAAAAAATTATTTTTTAACAGCCTCCTTTTTTAAGGGGATAG
>CAZZPN010000042.1:0-8406 GCA_964655495.1 uncultured Oscillospiraceae bacterium | reverse complement strand
TTGATGAAGACGGAAGATGCTTCAAAAAGATTATGGACGACAGATTTTTGGACAGCTATATTGCAAGAGTAAATGAAAAAGCAATGGGCGGAGAATTTAAAACCTTTGAGGAATTAAGACAGAGTTATGCAAAAGCTATCTTCACAGTTGCTATAAACGGCTGCTCAGGCGGTATATACGGTGGTGATACCTCGTATATGAAGCGTCTTATCACAAAAACCAATGCCGACTATATCGGAATAAATATTGATTCATATTTTGCTCTTGATGATACCGGAAGAGATAAGGTAAACAACTATATCGGCCGTTCGGGTGTATCAGCTGAAAGAACCTTAGAGGAAATCGTGGAAGAAATCAATACCAAAGCGGCAGAAATCAAATAAAAGAAAGGTAAAAGAAAATGAAAAATTTCAAAAAAATAATTTCAGTAATTCTCCTTATTATTATGACACTCTCATGTATGAGTGTATACGCTGAAGGAAACGTAATTTACGTTTCAAAAAGAGGTAACGATAAGACGGGTAACGGCTCGGAGTCAAGCCCATATTTTACAATTGAAAAAGCAAAGGAAGCAGCACGTGCTTCCTCTGCAGCAGTAATTATTGAAGAAGGCGTGTATACCGTTTCTGATATGGTATTCACAGCACTTGACAGCGGAGTATCTTTTGAAGGCGTTGGCAATGTTGTTATAACAGGAGCAAAGGATTTTTCAGGCTCTGATTTCACAGTCGTGAAAAATCCTGACACCTTGAAAAAATTACGTCCTGAGGTATGGGGAAAAGTATATGAGCTCGGACTCGGACATTACAATACAGATATAACAGACGTTGAGCTTTATGTTGACGGCGAAAAAATGAATATCGCAAGATATCCGAACAGAGGAGAATCCAGAGTTACTTCAAACAGATACATTCTTGCAACAAATCCGGCTATAAATCCTGATGAAGAAGATGAAGATTTGAAAGAATATGACAGTATTTTCACCATAAGTGATACTGATGCTGTAGCACGTTGGGCAGCAGCAGACCTTAAAGATGCATATATGGTAGGTTCATTCGCTGCATCCTATGACTGGTCTAAACGTTCAATCACAAGGGTAGCAAATACTTCAACAGACAACATAACAATTTCCGGAACTGTCAGAAACAATGCTGAATTTTATATTTGTAATTTAATTGAAGAAGTTGATGTAGTGGGTGAATTTGCTTATGACAGCGTTGCAAACACAATTTATGCTTATCTGCCTGAAAACTGTAAAACAGCTTCTGTTGTATTAAAAGGAACAACTGATCCTCTTATAACAATAAGAGAAGCAGAAAACGTTTCATTTAATAATATTAAATTTGATAAAATTTCAAAGCAGATTTTTGAAACAAAGAATTCAGACGGACTCTCGATCACAAATTGCGAATTTAATTATATAGATTCAACATTTGCACTTAACTTAAACGGCAAAAATATGAATATATCATCAAACAAAGCTTATGGCTGTTCAGGCGGTTTCCTGAAATTCTCAGGTGGTGAAGTAACAGAAGACGGCTTTGTAAACGGTGAGATAGTGGTAGCTGATAACCTTATTTCAAATTGCGGTGACGAAGAATTCAGAAGCTATACAATTGTCTGCGGTACTAATGCCCCTGAATATCGTGTGGATTCTATCGGAAATACCATAAGAAACAATGTTATATATAACTGCGGCGGTACAGGTGCTATCAGCCCGACAGGTAATGACCTTACAGTAATTGATAATGAAGTTTTGAATGTAGCACGCCATATCCACGACGGCGGTGCGATTTATTCAGGAAGATCAAACACTAAAGTAGGAACGGTTATTTCAAACAACTATATTCACCATTTAAATAAAAACTTATCCTATGTAGGTTTATATTCCGATGATGGTTTAGCAGGAATAAGTATGACAAACAATGTTTTGTATGATATGTATAGTGGTTTGTTGGTTGGCGCTGGAATGGAAGGCAATTTCTCGGATAATATGATTATTGATACTACAAAGGCTCTTGCTTTAGGCTCAAGAATGAGTTGGGTTGGTGGTGCATATTCAGACCCTGAAGACGAAAATATCGTTGATGGAAGTAACGGCTGGTATGCAATCAATAAGCTTGGCAATAAAGTATTGACATTCTATGGTGAGACTGCAAAAGCTTTATCAGAATACCCCGCAGCTTACGAAAAATATGACTATTTAACAGAATCGCTTGAAAGACGACCATTCTTTGCTCCGTGGAACACTAAGTTAAACGGAAATATTCATTTCACAAATAATTCATCATCAACACTTGGAACACCGTTTACTCATTCATATTATGCTGATGACGGAGTTACACCTCTTATAGCATCTGAAGCAAAATACATAGCTTCATCAGGAAAAACATCTGCTGTTTCAGACGGAAAGGTTGATGAGCTTGCACTTTATGACGGTGAATTTTTAAATAACAGTCAGATTACATATCAAAAATCAGATTTTAATGATTTTGATAATCAGGACTTTACTTTAAATAAAACTATTTCAGGATCGAATATTTCAGATATCAATATGAATTCAATCGGTCTTGAAGATACAAGCGCTTACTATGAAGAAGATTCATTTGAGTTTTATCCTTCATATGTAGACGGTGAGCTTACAATAGCATTTAATAAATCTAAAGCTGCTTCAAAATATATTATCACGTTATATAAAGACGGACAAAAAGTAGATGAAGAAGAATATTTTGACGACAACTCAGACACAGCTTATGAGACAAGTGATGTTATACCGGGTGCAGTTTATGAAATAACCGTTGAAGCTGTAAACCTTACAAAACAGAAGCCCGGCTCATCAAGTGTTACAAAGACTTACACCGTACCTGCAGAAAATGATAAATCAGCGCTTATATATGTTGCAGGCTTGCTTGAAAAAGAAGTTGAAAAAGAGGAAAACGGCGTTTACGTATATGATGACGACGCAGTTGTGGATAACATGAATGCTACATTGGAAAGTGCAAATGCTCTGATAGCTGATAATTCTGCTTTGAAGGAAGATATCTCATATATGAGTATGAATGTATGTGATGCGCTTTCAGCTGCACAGGGTGTAAGAAATGTTACAAAGGCTACAATAGTTTCATGTGAGCTTTTAAAAACAGAAGCAAGAGTTAAGGTTTCAGCTGAAGATTTTGAGCCTTATTCATATGTAACAATCGCAGTAACAAATCCAAAATATGAAAAAGGTGATATTGCAAATAATGCTGCCGATGCTGTTGTCAGATATACAGATGTAAAAAGAACAGGCTACGGAGGCGAGGTTGAATTTACTTTCAACACTCACGTAAATGGTATTGATATGCCTGATTACTACAATGTATACTTAGTAGGTGAAAACGGAAGAGAAGTAGAAAATACTTATTACTACGGATCAATAGAAACATCTGCTGTAAGCTTCGCCTTTGAGGATAGTGAAGCTGCAAAAGAAGAACTTATAAACTATAAAGGAAAAACTTTGAATGTTTCACTTGACGTAAACAACCGTATGAATGAAGATATAGATGCAGTTGTGTATTGCGGTATATATGAAGGCAATAAGCTTATCTCACTTGCACTTGTTGATGATAAGACACTTAGTAAAAATCAGGTGAATAAAGTTGCTTTTGATATTGAAATACCTGAAGATTATACCGAAAATTCAAAGGTTGAAGTGATGATCTGTGACGGAGAAACACTCTTAAAACCGCTCACAGTAAAGAAAAATATTACTGAAATAAAATAAGAGATAAATAAGCACGCAAGGGGATATTATATATCCCCTTGGTGCGACAGAGTCCGAAAAAACTTTTCCGGCTTCTGTCGTGCCTTGTAATGCAAAGAAGTATATAAAAAATCAAAAAAGACCGGAGGGCTGATATATGAAAGAGATAAAATGGTTCTTTTTAAAGAATGCAAAGCTTAATGATTGGTATGTTATAAAAAAAGATTTTAAAGCGGCTTTGACAGATGATGTTTTTATTGATATCAGTGCTTTAGGCGAGTATATTTTATATATAAACGACACTCTCATATCACGAGGTCCCACAAAGTCTTTTGATTTTTGCAAATTTTATGACAGTATTGATATTTCATCGGCAATAAAGGATGGAAGAAATATAATCACCATTTTTTCTCATAAAATAGAAAATGGCGGTATATATGCAAAAGTATACAACGAAAACAATGTCATTTGCGAAACTGACGAAAGCTGGAAAATAAAGCGATATGAAGCCTTATATTCCAATACAGCTTGTATTTGTCCGCCACTTGAGCCTATATGCAGATCGGAAGAACATTTTGATGCAAATTACGATACTGAAATTTTATCGAAAAATTATGATTACAGCGGTTGGAAAAACGCGGAGCATATTAATATAAAAAAATCTTTTATAAAAAAATGTCCTCAATGGTTCCCGAAAAATACGGTTATTATGCCGAAAAATGTAATGTGCGTGACTGCTTTAAGAAAAGAAAGCGGTTATGGAATGCGACTTGTTTCTGAAGTAAGAGAAAAAAATGAAACCACAAAATGTGCTTATGAATTATATGCTTGTGAGGTTATATCAAAAACGGGCTTTTCAGCAAACTCTATTTCAAAAGGAACATTGTATGTAAACGGCATAAAGGCTGAAAAAGAAGTAAATATAAAAGAAGGTAAAAACCTTTTTGTTATACATTATAATGATGGAGCTGATGCAGAAATTTTCATAACCACAGAAGAAAAGCTTCAGTTTTCCGATTGGTATGTTTATAATCTTGATTCCAATGAAAAATTTTATGCGTGGAATTATGTGAGTGATATATTTTTGGGTACAGATACAAGAGAATATGTTGAATCTATAACCAAAAAAACAGAGTTTTCTCAGCTTGGTGACAGATTTTTTTCTAATATGAAGGCTGTTTTTGTATGTGAAAACAGTATAGGTGTTGATTTAAAAAGTTATTCTTACGGTGAATTTGAAAAAAGCTTTTCATATCCGGATTTTAAAATTCCCGTTTCTTATAATGATGATTTTTGCGATATAAATAATACTGAGCTTATGCTGAATCAGAATATAGGATATGCGAAGCTCAGGGGTAATGTTCATTTTATTTTAGATTTCGGAGTTGAAGTTTTAGGGTATATAAAGTTTAAAATATTTGCAAAAAAAGGTACTGTCATTGATTTTCAAGGCTTTGAAATTGCAGGTGATGACGGAATAGTACATATGGAAAAAAATTGTATGCGCTATATCTGCCGTGACGGTTGGCAGGAATTTATATCGTTTCTCCCAAGAGGATTTCGGTATCTTGGAGTTTATGTTTTTGGTGGCAATGAAACAACTAAAATTGAGTATATCGGTCTTGAAGATATTACTGCTTCTGTCCCGTGCAACGGAGACTTCAGATGTGATGATGATTTCTTGAATGAAGCATATAAAATGAGTATCAATACTGCAAAGGTCTGTATGAGTGATACATATGTTGACTGCCCGGGCTATGAGCAGGTATACTGGGTTGGCGATGCAATAGTAACTTCTCATGTCAATCTTCTTAATTTCGGCGGTTATTCCTATGATGCAAAGTGTCTGGAGCTTTTTGGAATAACTATTGAAGATGATTATAAAGAAATGTATAAAAAAGATGATGAAAATTATCTTAAAAATAAATATCTTGTCCTTGCGGCACATGGTACATATGTAAAAGGCGGAATACCTGAATTTTCATTTATGTGGGCGCTTTCTGTCTATAATAACTATCTTTACAGTGGTGATAAAGATATGATGAAGCATCTTTTTTCCTATGTTAAGAAAATGCTTGAAAACTGCGGAAATATGATGTCAGAAAGAGGACTTTTTTCGTGTGACGGTGCATGGAATCTTATTGAGTGGGCAGAAAATGACTTACTTATGTGTGGTGAGGTTACTGCAAGCAGTGCGTGGCTATATAAATTATATAAGCTTTATTCAGGCGTTGCAAAAGAGCTTGGTGAAGATATTTTATCAGAAAAATATTTATTATTAGCAGAGAATTTAAAGGAAGCGATAAATAAATATTGCTGGAACAGTGAAGCAAATGCATATTCAGACTCTGTGAGAGATGGATATGGTTATGAATTATATCTTTCGTATTTCAGTAAAAATAATATTCCCGCTGTCAGCTATGAGGTATTTAAAAAATACGAAAGAATCAGCGACCATACCAATATTATCTGTTATATCTGTGATTTAGTTCCGAAAGAAAGAATACCGTATGTTGAAAAAATTATAACTCGGATTGAAAGCGAAGATTATACATTTTATAAAAGCAGTCCTGTTAATAACACAAAAAAAGTCAACAGCGGAATATATCATGATATAAACGATATTACCTCCATCGGTTCACCATATTTCCTTTATTATGTGTTTGAAGCACTTTTCAAAATGGGACATGTAAAGCAGGTTCTTGACATTATAAGACGTGCTTATAAAGAGATTGTGGATTTAGGTTCAAATACCTGCTGGGAAACCTTCTATAATAAAAAGACAGACGAATTCACAAGGAGTATAGCTCATGGCTGGGGTGCATCTCCGGCAGTATATCTTATAACTGATATCTGCGGAATAAAGCCTTTAAAACCCGGCTTTTCTGAGTTTTTATTTAATCCTCAGCTTTCATATCTTAATAAGGTGAAAGCAAGTATACCGACACCTTATGGTAAAATATATGTGGACATTGATAAAACTAACGGAAAGAAAGATATAATATATCCGGAAAAATGTAAAATAATACAGGGGGAAATAAAATGAAAAAAGGTATTAATGTAAACAACAGTTTTATTTTAAATGATACTATTTATAGTTGTGTAAAAGAAAGTGGTTTAGATGGCTGTGATATTGATTTTTCATCAAATTATAATTTTATGTCTGATGAGAATTGGGAAAAAAACACTTATAAAATAAAAGAACTTCTTGAAAAAAACGAGCTTTTATGCCTTCAGGTACATCTTCCTGTATATGATCCCTTTGTATCTTCAGAGATTATTAATGAGGATTTTAAAGAAGCGACCCTAAATTCAATAAAGGCGATGAAAATACTTGGTTGTAAATGGGGTGCATATCATGCAAAAACTTCATTTAAGGATAAGTTTAGTTCACAGACGGCAATGAGAGATAATATAAAAGAAATAAGTATATATCTCGAGGAAGCTGAAAAACAAGGAGTTGGAATAGCGATAGAAAATATTCCCAGACATCCTGATTGTCCGCAATATGTGTTCTTTACATCAGATTATGATGATCTTTATGAACTTGTTTGTAGCTTTAAATCTGATAAAATAGGTATTTGCTGGGATTTTGGACATGCGAATCTTATGGCATTCAAGCAGGAAAAAGCATTTAAGTATCTTGGTGATAAAATAAGAATAACCCATATTGCAAATAACTACAGGTTCATTGATGACCATAATCTCCCAACATTCGGATATCTTGATTGGAAAAGCGTTATGCCAGCCTTTAAAAAATGTGGTTATGATGGAGATTTTTGTTTGGAAGTTCATTATCCATATGATAATTCAGGACTTGTATCTTTTTATAAACATGGTCTTGATGCACTTTGTATGCTTGAAAAATATTTTAAATAGATAACATAAATTTTTGCTGAGGTGGAAAAAATGAAAAAATTAAAACTAATCTTGATAGGTGGCGGCGACAGAGGAAGCAGCTATTTAAAATCCCTTGATATAATGCCCGATAAATTTGAACTTGTGGGCTTGGCTGAGCCTGTAAGAGAAAAAAGAGAATACTTAAAAAACCATTATAATGTTCCAGAAGAAAATTGCTTTGAAAGCTATGAAGACCTTTTAAATCTTCCGAAGCTTGCCGATGTTGCTATGATTTGCACTCAGGATAAAATGCATTTTGAGCCTGCGATGAGAGCAATAGAAAAAAAATATGATATTCTTCTTGAAAAACCCGCATCAACAACAGCTGAGGAATGTATCAAAATTTCCGAAGCAGCGCATAAAAACGATGTTAAGGTTCTTGTGTGCCATGTTTTAAGATACACACCATTTTATAAGGCTTTGAAAAAGCTTATTAATGACGGAAAAATAGGAGAAATTACAAATATCAACCATACCGAGGGCGTTGGAAATTTGCATTACAGCCACAGCTATGTAAGAGGAAACTGGAGAAAGCTTTCGGAATCATCTCCGATGATTCTTGCAAAATCCTGCCACGATACCGACCTTATGCTCTGGCTTATAGGAGAGCCTTGCACAAAGGTTCAGTCATTCGGAACACTTTCGCATTTCTGCGAGAAAAATGCGCCTGAGAGTGCACCGAAGCGTTGCTTAGACGGATGCCCTCATAAAGATACCTGTTATTATTATGGTCCATCACTCTATAATGTGGACACAGCAGAAGT
>CAZZPN010000041.1:4876-9185 GCA_964655495.1 uncultured Oscillospiraceae bacterium | reverse complement strand
AAGATTATATTTTTTCAAATATGGCATCTTCCTTAAAAAACGGACAAAAGGTCTTATATATTGTTCCCGAACAGTCGAGCTTTGATGCTGATAAAAATGTTATTTTGGGTTTGGGAGAAAAGTTTTCGCATCTTACTGAGACAATTAACTTCAAAAGATTGGCAGAAATTGTTAATCTTAAATATTCAAAAGAAAATAAAAATTTTATCAGCGAGGAAATAAAAGACCTTGTTTTATTTTCTGTGATGAAAAAGTATGCTTCCGAGCTTAAATCTTTAAAAAAGAGAAGCAAAAACCCCGACAGTATTCTTATATTTAAAAATATAATATCCGAGCTTAAAACCCACCTTATTTCTTCCGATTTGCTTTCGGATATCAAAGAAAATTTTTCTGACACTCCTGCTCTTTACGACAAAATATCGGACTTGAGTCTTATTATGGAAAAGTATGACGAATATCTCAAAAACTCATTTTCGGGATATGAAGATATTTTCGGACTTCTCACCAAAAACATAAACGAAAACTCACTTTATTCCGATTATGAAATATATATAGACGGCTTTATTCATTTTTCGCCGTCGGAGTTTGAGGTTATAAAAGCACTTTTTAAAAACTGCCGTAATATGTATGTTACCCTTCTTCTCGACACCCCTGAAAAAAAGGATAAAAGCGACTTGTTTTATATTCCGTCGCAGACATTTTCGAGCTTAAAGAAAATGGCGCAGGACTTATCAAAAACCTTTATACGCACCTATGCAGACGAAAAAACAGATAAAAGAACTCTTAAAATTTTTGAGGGAGAAGAAAACAAAAAATACGGCAAGGATATTATCGCAGTTGACTGCAAAAACCCTCTTGATGAAATAAGAAGCGTTATATATGAAATAAAAAAGAAAACGAGTGAGGGCTACCGCTATTCAGATATATCTATCCTTTCGGGAAATCCCGCTATATACGACGCATACACTGAAAAGCTTCTCACTTCTTCAGATATCCCGTTTTTTATGGATAAAAAGGTTTCGCTTTCAAAAAATCCCGTATGCAAATTTTTTATAAATATGCTTAGTGCCGTAAAAGAAAATTATCATTATGAAGATATCGCCTGCTTTGTAAAAAGTATTGCGTTTATGTATGGAAATTTTGATGAAATTTCTGTTTTTGAAACATATATATCAAATTTCAGGGTTAAAAAGAGTATTCTTACTGATAAAAACGAATGGACTTCTGTATATGGAATTTTAAAACCAAAAAACGACTTTTTAATAAAACACGAAAAAAGCATAGAAAAAATATATGATGCGTTCATTACGCCACTATACGAAAGCTTCAAAACACTGAAAAAGAAAAACAAAGCGGAAAGTTACACAAAAGCGATAAACGATTTTATTAAAAAAGTTTCTTTTGAAAAGCTTTTAAAAAGCTATATTGAAGCACTTTCCGATTTTAATGAAAAACAGCTTTATATCAATGCGTATAACACTTTTATACGAGGTGTAAAGCACATAGAAGAAATTCTCGGTGAAGAAGAAATCGGGCTGGGAGAATATTCTTCTCTTATTTCACAGATGCTTGAAATATATAAAATCGGTGTTCTTCCAAACACCGTTGATTGTGTTACCGTTTCTGACCTTGAAAGAGGCAGAACAAAAGAAAAAAAGCTTGTGTTTATTATCGGTTTTAATGATGGAGTTACCCCCAAAAACACTCTCGACACAAATTACCTTTCCGATATTGAAAGAGAAGAAATCGAGCGTGTAAGTATGATTTCGCTTCCCTCATCAAAATGGAAAAACAGTTCGTCTTACCTCGCACTTTACAGAGGCGTAATAAGCGCCGAAGATACTCTTTATATTTCAAAAAGTATGACAAATAAAGAAGGTGAGCCGATTGCCCCTTCGTTTATCTGGGAGAGTATAAAAAACAGCGCTTCTTCATACTCTGTTTTCAAAAAAGATTTTATAAACTTAAACGAGGCAACACAGTATGTAATTGAAAACCGTTACAATGCGTTTGAAGATAGTTTTTTAGTCGATGGTGTGGAAAATGAAACTAAAAAGCACAAGGGCGAGTTATTCAAAGAACTTGAAAAAATGCAGGCAGAAGGATATTTCAGCCCTGAGAAGAAGCTTTCAAAATCACTTGTTGATACAGTTTACGAAAAAAAGCTCAATACTTCCGTTTCAAGAATAGAAACATATCAGAAATGCTCATATTCTTATTTTTTAAGATACCTTCTTAAAATAAGTCCGCTTGTAAAAGCTGAATATGACTTTGCAAAAACGGGAACTGTTGTTCACGGAGTTTTGGACAGCTTTGCAAAGAAAATGAAAGAAGAAAACAAAGAATGGAATGAAATCTCCGACAGCTATATAGAAGAAAATACAAAGAAGCTTGTTATATCGCAAATTGCAAAAGAATTTCCGGACTGTAACCTTTTCAGCCCGAAAACAAAATATCTTATTAAAAAGCTTACAAGAATTTCAAAAACGGCACTTCTTTATATAAAAGAGCATTACACAAGCGGGATGTTTGTTCCGATAGGCTACGAGATACCCGTTGACAACGAGGGTGTTCAGCCGTTGTCGCTGTCTCTTTCCGACGGAAGTGTAATGGAAATTTACGGAAAAATTGACAGAGCAGATATATGTGCAGGAAAAGATGACACTGTTTTTGTGCGTATAATTGATTATAAGTCTTCTGCTAAAACCGTTGATTTTGCACTTGTTAAAGAGGGCATCAGAATACAGCTTTTGGTTTATCTTAAAACTCTTGTCGAGAATGGTGCCGAATATATGAACCTTAATAAAGTTATCCTGCCCGGTGCGGCACTTTATATGGCTTATGACCACAGACTTTTAAAGTTTGAAAAAAAGCCTGCCCCCGAAGAAATAAACGAATTATTGAAACAGAAATTTCTACTTCAGGGAGTTGTTTTAAATGACGAAAGCGTGCTTTATGCCATTGATAAGGAGCTTGAAAACAATCCCAACTACAAATCATCGGTTGCAGATATTTCCAACGATAAAGAAGGCAACATAAAGCTTAAAAATCTGCTTTACAAGGAGCAGTTTGCACTTCTTTTAGAGGACTGCGAAAATGTTTTGAAAAAAGCAGGCAATAAGATACTGAGTGGCGAGTTTTACATTCGTCCTTACCGTGATTCCGACAAAGCGGTTTGTGCGTACTGTGACTATAAGGGAATATGTCAGTTTGATAAAACTGTTTATCCTTATAAAACGGTTTATTCACTCGGAAAAGACAAATATTTTGAAAAGAGGGGTGAAGAACAAAATGGCAAGTAAAATTCAATTTACGGAGTCTCAAAAAAAAGCAATCACAACAAGAGAAAAAGCACTCCTTTTATCTGCGGCAGCAGGAAGCGGAAAGACAGCGGTGCTTGTAGAAAGAATTTTAAAAATTGTTTCGGATGAAAAAAGCCCTACAAATATTGATAATCTGCTTGTTGTTACTTTCACCAATTTAGCCGCATCACAGATGCGAGAAAGAATTCACAAAGAGCTTATAAAAAGAATAAAAGAAAATCCGCAGAATAAAAAGCTGAAAACTCAGCTTATGCTTCTTGGAAGTTCAAGTATCAAAACCGTTCACAGCTTTTGCCTTGACACAATAAAAGCCAATATCAACTGTGTTGATATTCCGGTAAACTACCGGATAGCCGACGATGCTGAAAATGCCGCTATCAAAAACCGTGTTATAACGGAAATGATAGAAGACAAATATCAGTCCGAAGATGCTTCTTTTATTCGCCTTATTGATACCTACGGCTACGGTCGCACAGAGGATAAATTTATAGAACTTGTATTCGGATTTTTCAACACCGTAAAATCTCTTGCAGATGAAAACGCTTTTTTTGAAAAATGTCTTGAAAATCTAAAAAACGCGAAAGAAGATTTTTCCTCATCTGTATTCTCAAAGCTTCTTACCGATTATGCAAAAGAGGTTATGGAAGACCACATAAGAAAATATGATTTTGCAATAGAGTTAAGCTATGATAATAAACCTATTATAAAAAATTATGACTTCTTTTCTCAGGAACAGCTTCTTTTGAAAAAAGCGGCAGCATCAAAAACGGTTGATGAATGGCAAGAAAACCTCTCAACGCTTGTTTTCCCTAAAAAACCGGGCGGAAGCGGTACGGACAACGAAATTTTAAAAGCTATAAGAAGTGCTTGTGTAAAAGATGTCGGAGTTTTGAAAGCATTATTTTCTTCTCCAACAAAAGAGGAAGAAAATAACCTGACAGAAATTTATAAATATATAAGCGATTTAATTTCTTTTATCAAAGAAT
>CAZZPN010000041.1:0-4866 GCA_964655495.1 uncultured Oscillospiraceae bacterium | reverse complement strand
AAAAACGAGGAGTTATAGATTATTCTGATTTTGAGCATATGGCATACAGAATATTAAAAAACCCCGACGGAACGCTTACAGATGCAGCTATGGCATACAGAAAAAAATTTCACGAGGTTCTAGTTGACGAATATCAGGATACCTCGGACATTCAGAATGCTATTTTTGATGCCGTTTCCCGTGATGGCGAAAACTTGTTTGCGGTAGGCGATGTTAAGCAGTGTATTTATAAATTCCGTGAAGCAAAGCCCGAAAATTTTGTATTCAGGGAAGAATTATATAAAAAAGACGGCAAGAAAAAAGAGCTTATTCTGCTTAAAGAAAATTTCAGAAGCAGAAAGGAAATTCTTGACTGCGTAAACGAAATTTTCCTTCCTATTATGACAAAAAGCACCGGTCTTACCGACTATTCTTCCCAGAAGCTTGTCTGCGGAGGCGATTTTAAATATAATAAAAATGCGTCCTATAAATCTGAAATACTTCTTTTTGACAGATATGCCGATGATATGAGCGAAGAATATAAGGATTTCGGGAAAGAAGCTCTTATGATAACACAAAGGATAAAAGAGCTTATGGCGGAAAAAAACCACCTTATATATGATAAAGATTCCGATTCTTTTAGGCCGCTTCAATATAAGGATATCGTTATTCTTGTAAGAGGCGCATCCACTACTGCAAGAAGCTTGTATGACTGCCTTAACGAATTTAATATTCCCGTAACGGCAGCTTTTTCGGAAAATTATTTTGAACAGGTGGAAATCGAGCTTATAACAGGTATTTTAAAATGTATTGACAACCCTAGAGACGATATAAACTTACTCACCGTTTTAAAATCACCGATTTTTGCTTTTACAGAAGATGAGCTTGTAAAATTAAGGCTGAAAGACAAAAAAGTTCCGTTTTATGAAGTGCTTTCAAAAAGTGATGAAGAAAGGCACATAAAAGTGCTTGAAACAATAAATGAGCTTATTGAATTTTCGCTTAAAAACGACATCAGCGACCTTGTTTTAAAAATTTTCAACGAGCTTTGTTTTGTCCAAAGAATGTGTGCATATAAAAATCCTAAACAGAGAGCATATAACCTTGATGTTTTTTATAATATTGCTCTTGATTATGACAACACCTTCTCAGGCACCTTAAAGAGCTTTATTTTCTATATTGAAAAAGCTAAAACTAGCGGAAGAAATGTTTCCAAGGTGATGGAAAACGGCGAGCAAGACACTGTAAGAATAATGACTATGCACGCATCAAAAGGTCTTGAGTTCCCTGTTGTATTCGTAAGCGGACTTTCAGATGACAAGAAAAAAGAAGAAAACGAAAGTCATATTCTTCTTAATACGGAGTACGGAATTGCGGCAGATTATATAGACGAAAAAGACCGCTACTATTATTCTACTCTTTCCAAAAGTGCACTCGCCTGCAAAACAAAGGAAGAACGCATCGGCGAAGAAATGCGGCTTCTTTATGTTGCCCTCACCAGAGCAAAGGACAAGCTCATTATGACCGCTTGTCCGAAAAGCAAACTCGAAAACTGCTATTCTGCGTGGGAGACTGTGAGGTTGACGGGAGGCTTTACAAAAAATTCACTTTTAGAGAATGAACACTTTTTAGACTGGATTATGCCAACGGCTTTAGATAACGAGCTTTTTGATATCAAAAATTTCACTTATTCGGATATAAAGCTGATATTAAAAGAAGATGAAACCGGAAAAAAAGAAAAATCAGAAAAAGAAGCTCCAAAAATTGCAGATGATGACATTGTCGCTTTTTATGAATATGAAAATAAGGAGCGCTGCTCACTTCCTGCAAAAATAACTGTAAGCCAGGTCAATAAATTAAGTCGCGATAGTGAAATTGAAAACTTCTGCATCGTTCTTGATGACTTGGAAAGCGTGGAAAATGCCTATAGTGCGGCAGAATACGGAACATATTTTCATAAACTTTTTGAGCTTATTGACCATAACGAAATAAAATCGGGAAAGACGGTTGAAGAACTCTCGGAAGATCTCATCGAAAAAAACACACTTCCCCGCTATGAATACACCAAAAGGGCGATAGACGGTGTTTGTAATTTCTATAATACCGATATCGGAAAAGAGCTTATAAATGCTGACGAAGTGTTTAAGGAAACTCCGTTTTTAGTGCGGATATGTGCAAAAGAGATTTTTCAAAATAGCGAAGAAGAAAACATTTTACTTCAGGGAACTTCCGACTGCTACTTTATAAAAGATAAAAAAATTACGCTGATTGATTTTAAGACAAACAAAAACCCCAACGAAGAAAAAATCAAAGCGGAATATTCCCGTCAGCTTGAGCTTTATGCGTATGCAATATCAAAAGTTACCGAGCTTGAAGTTGTAAAAAAAGTTGTATATACTTCCGAAAATGGCGGTATCATAGAAATGTAAAAACAATCTGAGAAAATTAAAAAAGGAGAATTAACGTGAAAGAATTAAAAACATTAAGTAAAGAAAAATCTCCATAACAAATAAGCCTTGCAATAATAAGAATTGCAAAGCAAGTAACTAAAAAAACTTAACTTACAGCATAGCCTCGTTGCTCAAGAAATTTGACAGCTTGTTTAATAGCCTTTTCTTCTTGTTTTGCTTTGAGTGCATCAGGCATATCAATTTTGAAAAGGTCGCAGGGGTTCCAAACTTCTCCTGTAGAAAGCATATTGTAAATAGCTGTAAGAATCATTCTCGTAATAGCGATAATAGCACGTTTTTTGCCACGATGTTTAACAAGCTTTTCATATTTGTTCTTGTAATAAGGACTTTTAGTGGAAGTTACTGCACAATGTGCGACTTCGACCAAAGCAGGCTTTAAATATACTCCTGCACGACTAATTCGTACAGACTTCTTTTTGCCGGCTGATTCATTGCTACCCGGTGTAAGTCCTGCCCAAGAGCAAAGACGTTTCGAAGAACCAAAAAGTGAAACATCATTACCAATTTCAGAGATTACAGTAATTGCACTGTGTCGGTCAATCCCCGGAATAGTACACATTAATGTAATAAGTGGTTCATAAGGTAACCATATTATACTGTTTTCAGAAAAGTTCTTCTACAACTCCTCCTACCGTGCTTTGTAGTATATTTTTCCTCAATTACAGTATATCAAAAAAATAGCCGCTTGTCTGCACTTTCATTCCTATTTGTGCTGACGCTTTAGCGGCAGAATGGAGATTATTATGGCAGTTATTGAATTAACAAAAGAAAATTTTGACGAAATCGTAAAAAATTCAGAGAAACCTGTACTCGTTGACTTCTGGGCTGAATGGTGCGGTCCTTGCAAAATGCTCACGCCTGTTGTACATGAGCTTGCAGAAGAAACAGATGAAGTGATTTTTGCAAAAGTAAATGTTGACAGTGAGCCTGACCTTGCGGGGAATTTTGGAATTATGAGCATACCTACGCTTATCCTCTTTAAAAACGGTGAAAAATCTAATGTAAGTGTAGGCTACAAATCAAAAGCTGACCTTGAAAGCTTTATAAAACAGTAGTCATAACCACCGATACGGTGGTTGTCGTTATGCAATAAGTAAAAAAATCCGCACATTGTCATGTGCGGATTTTTTGGAAAGCCGAACGGTTTAGATGTTACTATTTATTAGGTAATTATGTTTCATCGGTCCCGAACCACTTCCCAAATCAAGACCTTCTAAAAGTACATCCGATATATATTCTTTTGCTCTTTCAACCGACTCTACAAGGCTATATCCTTTTGCAAGATTTGATGCAATAGCACTTGACAAGGTACATCCCGTTCCATGTGTGTTTGGGTTATCAATTCTTTTTCCATCAAACCATATAATATTCCCATTTTCATATAAAAGATCATTGGCATCGTTTATTCTATGTCCGCCTTTTAAGAGAACACTACATCCATAACTTTCGCCAATATATTTTGCTGCACCAATCATATCTTCTTTATCAGATATTTTCATATTGGATAAAACTTCTGCTTCAGGGATATTGGGAGTTACAAGAGCAGCAATAGGCAAAAGCATGGAAACCAATGTTTTTATTGCATCTGTCTTTATCAGCGCCGAACCGCTTGTTGCTACCATTACGGGATCTACAACAATGTTTTTTGCATTATAGTATTTTAGTCTGTCAGCAATTACATCTATAAGTTCGCTTGACGAGACCATACCGATTTTTACACTATCGGGGAATATATCTTCAAATACTGCATCAAGTTGTTCCTTTAGAAAATCAGGTGTGGAATCTAAAATTGCTCTTACACCAAGCGTGTTTTGAGCAGTAAGCGCAGTTATCACACTCATTGCATAAATACCATTCATTGTCATAGTTTTAATGTCTGCCTGAATGCCCGCACCACCACTTGAATCACTACCGGCAATAGTTAATGCCGTTTTCATTTTAGTAGTAAAGCAGAAGCTCTCAAAATCTGTTATGTAGTAATCTGAAATTTCTTTCATTTGTTTTTGTCTTGGTTCATGCACATCATAAACTGCCGCAACCTTAAACCCATCAATTTTGGCAGTTTTCAATGCATAGAACACATCTTCAAACACGACTGTTTTCGTTTTGTCTGTTCCAAGATGATATAGAGCTTGTCTGTAAATTTCTGGACTTTCCTTGTTGTATCCAACTTCGCTGCATGTAAATATTTCAGAAAAGTATTCACGCACATTCAAACGCTTCAGCACATCTTCAGCAATATGCTTGTCTGTTACAGTTGCAACACACATTTTCACACCCTTGCTATGTAGTTTTTTCAAAAAATCTTTTACACCTGATTTTAAAGTTACTTTTGTCTGATATATTTCTGCAACCATATTATTTATATCGTCAATAATTTTCTGCACAGAAAGTGTAACACCATAATGCTAGTGGT
>CAZZPN010000040.1:4785-9210 GCA_964655495.1 uncultured Oscillospiraceae bacterium | reverse complement strand
ATAAACGACAAATAAAAAATACTTCCAATTCCAAAAAAGGAATACTATTTATAAAATATGCAGAATTTCTACAAATCAATAACATGAAACATTATAAAACAATAACCAAAGGATTCCACAAGTAATTAAGAAATATATATGAATAATAAATTATTTTTCATCTATTTAAGAAAAATAATGAGTGTCGCATTAGTAATTTTTATACTTTTGTCGGCGATAATGCTGGTAAAAGGAATTTTTATAAAAGGCGATGTGAATGTACTTATTCTGGCAACGGATAAGGGAAGAATGCTCACAGACACAGTTATGGTTGCAAATGTGAATACCCATACTAAAAGCCTTAATCTTATGTCGCTTCCCCGTGATACAAGAGTTAAGCTTGACGAGGGAAAGTATGTAAAGTTAAACAGCGTTTACCAGAGAGAAGAAGAAAAAAAGCGTCCTTCACTTGTAAAAAAGAAAGTAGAGGACATGCTTGATTTAAAAATTGATTATTATGTTGTTGTTCATCCTGAGGGATTCAGAAATGTAATAGATGCGCTTGGTGGCGTTGATTTTGATGTTCCGATGAATATGCACTATGAGGATCCGTATCAAGGACTTTCGATACATCTTAATAAAGGTATGCAGCATCTTGACGGAAATATGGCTGAGCAGTATGTAAGGTACAGAAGCGGATATGCAAATGCTGATTTGGGAAGAATACACGCTCAGCAGGAATTTTTAAAAGCTCTTTATGAGCAGAAGCTTAATGCAAAGACGATTGCAAAGCTGCCTCAGATTTATTCAAAGGTTAAAGACGATTTTAAAACAAATTTCGGCTTGTCGGACATTTCTCGTCTTGCAAAAACCTTATACAAATTTAAAGATCTCAATCTTAATACCTATCAGCTTCCGTCATCTCCTCAGTATATAGGCGGAGCGTCTTATATGGTGCAGAATGAAGAAGAAACACAAAAACTGATTAACGATGTTTTTAAAGCAGTAAAAAAAGATAATGTGCAGACAGAGTCAGATTAAAAACTTAAATTAAGAGGACCTAAATAAAAATGGATTTTAAAATATTTTTTGGAATTTTAAAAAAGATAATTTCGGTGGCACTTTGTATTTTTGCGATTTTTGCCGGCGTGAATACTGCGATTTTGTATCTTGAACCGGTTGTGGAAAATCAGAGCATTACAGAGGTCGAGAAGGTTGTTGACGGAAGGGTGAATATGCTTCTTCTTGCAACTGATAAGGGAGGACTTCTTACAGACACAATTATGCTTGCTTCTGTTGATACAAAAAGAAATATGCTTAATATTATGAGCATTCCCAGAGATACAAGGGTAACAATCGGAAGATCGCAGAATAATAAGATAAATGCAGTTTACGCATCTGCAAAAGAGGGCGAAAGAGTCGATGCAATATTATCTAAAGTAAAAGAGCTTACAGGCCTTCCTATAAATTATTATGCCGTTGTTAATCCCGGCGGATTTGCAAATATTATAGATATATTGGGTGGAGTTTATATAAATGTTCCGCAGAGAATGTATTATAAAGATGAATTTCAGGACCTTTATATTGACCTTTATCCCGGATATCAGCTTCTTAATGGTGATAAGGCAGAACAGTTCTGCCGTTTCAGGTCTTATCCTACCGGAGATTTAGGCAGAGTTGAAGCACAGCAGAATTTTATAAAAGCACTTTATGAGCAAAAGCTCAATGCTGATTTGATTGCCAAAGCACCTGAGCTTTTTAAAGAAATAGAAAAAAATCTCAAGACAAATGTTGCACTTTATAATTTTACAGATTTACTTCCTATTTTAAACACACTTAAAAAAGACAGTATTCATATGTACGAAATGCCCAATTATCCGCTTTATATAGGAACAGTTTCATATGTAATATGCGATGTGCCAAAAACGAAGGAGCTTATAAGAACGGAGTTCCTTGGAATTAAAACTCAACAGGAAAATCAAGCACAATAGTATAAATTTTTATTTTTTGTCAATAATTATATCTGAGAAAAAAATATTATTTTTTATGGAGGAAAAAATATGATTATTGACACAATAGCACTTATACTTGTAATTGTAGGCGCTCTTAACTGGGGAAGTATAGGACTGTTCGGAGTTGATGTTGTTTCATCAATTTTCGGTGCCGCATCTGTAATATCAAGAATTATATTTTCCCTTGTGGGAATTGCAGGCTTGTGGAGCATTACACTTCTTTTCAGAGACAAAGACTCATCATCAAGATAATTACAATAAAAAATATTTTAAAAACACCGGCATACTATAAGTAAGTCGGTGTTTTTAAATACGATTTTCATTTATTTGAGAGCTAAGAAAAATAATTTCAAAAAAATTTACAAAAACTCTTGACAAACGAGAAAAAAAGTGGTATCTTATAGTTGTTAGCACTCAATCGAATAGAGTGCTAACAAAAAGAGTGGCTGGATAAAATCTGATAAAGAGGTGAAAAAATGGAACTCGATAAAAGAAAAGCGACTATCTTAAAGGCACTCATAGAGGATTATATCGAAACAGCAGAGCCGGTAGGATCAAGAACTATTGCAAAAAAATGTGATATAGGCTTATCCTCGGCAACAATAAGAAATGAAATGTCAGACCTTGAGGAAATGGGATTACTTGCTCAGCCGCATACATCGGCAGGAAGAATTCCGTCAAGTATGGGATACCGTCTGTATGTTGACAGTCTTATAAAAAAGATAAAAGCAACAAACACAGAAATGGAAATTCTTAAAGCGAAAATGGAAGCAAATCTTTTTGAGCTTAACCGTTTTTTGGATTTTGCCGCAAAAACCATTTCTGAAAACACAGGACTTACTGCTATAACAAATATCAGGGACAACACTTTCGGCTCAATAAGCCATCTTGATATTTTGAAAATAACAGAGTTTTATCTGATGTTCATTTTAGTTACGGACAGAGGCACTGTAAGAAGTAAGCAGGTGCGAATACTTACACCTATAACACAAAATTCCATTGAATATATAAAAACGATTGTCAACGAAGAGCTGAGGCATTGTACTTTGGATATGATAACGCCTGAAATCATCGAAAAGATAAAAGCAAAGTTTAACAGTAATTTTGAAATTTTGGGTATGATAATTGATTTTCTCACAGAAACTCTGGAGGAAAAAGGCGCACCGCAGCTTTATATGAGCGGGAAATCACATATGCTTAAAGCACCTGAGTTTTCCGATACGGAAAAAATTATGGATTTTCTTGAGCTTGTTGACAGTAAGGAACAGGTAACTGCGCTTATAAACAGTGTTTCTGAAAACGCAGGAACAACCGTTATTATCGGAGATGAAAGCCCGATGTTAAAAGATAAGGACTTAAGTCTTGTTGTTACCTCTTATAAAGCTTATGACGGCAGAACCGGTATGATTGGAGTAATAGGCCCTAAGAGAATGGACTATGAAAAGGTTATAACAACTTTGGAGAATATGTCGAAAACTATGGAAAACCTGCTTGGAAACGGTGAATAGGAAGAAGAAAGGAAAAATAAAAGTGGCAAAGAAAGAAAAAGAGAAAAAGCTTGAAGAAAATACAGTCGAAGAAACAAAGGAAGAAGTAATCGAAGAAGCCAAAGAAGAAAAAAATGAAAAAGAAGATGAACTTCAGAAGTTAAAAGATGACTTAAATGCAATCAATGATAAATATTTAAGGCTTCTTGCTGAGTTTGATAACTACAAAAGAAGAACACAAAAAGAAAAAGAAGGAACTTATGATTTAGCTGTAGGAAACACAGTAAATGATATTATCCCCGTTCTTGACACTTTGGAGATTTCAATGAAAAACGAAACCGGAAATGTCGAGGATTATCGTAAGGGAATAGAGCTTGTTATAAAGAAATTTTATGACACACTTTTAAAGCTCGGTGTTACTCCTATTGAAGCAGTAGGAAAACCGTTTGACCCTGAATTTCACAACGCTGTTATGAACAGCGAAGAGGGAGATGCAGAAAGCGGAACGGTTTTAGATGAGTTCCAGAAGGGTTACATGCTGAAAGATAAGGTAATCCGTCATAGTATGGTTAAGGTAAAAGCGTAAAGTAAAAAAAGGTAAAAAAGTTAAAATAAGTAAAGATAAATAAGTAAACTTAAGAAAAGAAAAAGGAGATTTTTATTATGGCTAAAATTATTGGTATTGATTTAGGTACAACAAATTCATGTGTTGCAGTTTTAGAAGGTGGAGAACCGGTAGTTATCGCTAATGCAGAAGGCGCAAGAACAACTCCATCGGTAGTCGCTTTCACAAAAGCAGGCGAAAGACTTGTAGGTCAGGTTGCTAAAAGACAGGCAATCACAAACCCTGAAAGAACAATCAGCTCTATAAAAAGAGATATGGGTACAGATAAGAAAGTAAATATTGATGATAAGAATTACACACCTCAGGAAATTTCAGCAATGAT
>CAZZPN010000040.1:0-4775 GCA_964655495.1 uncultured Oscillospiraceae bacterium | reverse complement strand
TATGAATCAGAAGATGCATTCTTAGCGCTTGTAAAAGAGGATGCTGAAAGCTATCTTGGCGAAACTGTAAGCCAGGCTGTTATCACAGTTCCTGCATACTTCTCAGACGCACAGAGACAGGCTACAAAAGACGCAGGTAAAATTGCAGGCTTGGAGGTTTTAAGAATTATAAACGAGCCTACTGCAGCATCACTTGCTTACGGTCTTGATAAAGACAGCGAACACAAGATTATGGTTTACGACCTCGGCGGCGGTACATTCGATGTATCTATCCTTGAAATCGGCGATGGAGTATTTGAAGTTCTTGCTACAAACGGTAACAACCGACTTGGTGGTGATGACTTTGACGAAAGAGTTATGAACTATCTTGCTGATGAATTCCAGAAAGAAAACGGAATTGACTTAAGAAAAGATAAAATGGCACTCCAGAGACTTAAGGAAGCCGCTGAAAAAGCAAAAATTGAGCTTTCAGGTGTTGCAACAGCAAATATAAACCTTCCGTTTATCACAGCTGACGAAACAGGTCCTAAACACCTTGATATGACTCTTACAAGAGCAAAATTTGACCAGCTCACAGCTGACCTTGTTGAAAAAACTATGATTCCTACAAAACAGGCACTTTCAGATGCAGGACTTCAGCCGGGAGATATTGCAAAGGTTTTACTCGTAGGCGGATCTTCAAGAATACCTGCTGTACAGGAAGCTGTTAAAAACTTCATCGGAAAAGAACCGTTTAAAGGCATTAATCCTGACGAATGTGTTGCTGTTGGTGCTGCAATCCAGGCAGGTGTTTTAGCAGGTGATGTTAAAGATGTTCTTTTGCTTGATGTTACACCGCTTTCACTTGGTATTGAAACACTTGGTGGAGTATGCACAAAGCTTATTGAAAGAAACACAACGATTCCTACAAAGAAAAGTCAGATTTTCTCAACAGCAGCAGATAATCAGACAGCCGTTGATATTCATATCCTTCAGGGTGAAAGAGAAATGGCTGCTGACAACAAAACTCTCGGAAACTTCCAGCTTTCAGGTATCGCTCCTGCTCCAAGAGGCGTTCCGCAGATTGAAGTTACTTTTGATATAGATGCCAACGGTATCGTTCATGTAAGTGCAAAAGATTTGGGAACAGGTGCTGAGCAGAAGATAACAATTACTGCTTCAACTAACCTTACAGATGCAGATATTGATAAAGCTGTTAAAGAAGCTGAACAGTTTGCTACTGAAGATAAAAAGAAAAAAGAAAGCATCGAAATCAGAAATCAGGCTGACAGCCTCGTATATCAGACAGAAAAAACACTTGGCGAAGTGAAGGATAAATTAAGCCCTGAAGAAGTATCAGGAATACAGGCAGAAGTTGATAAATTAAAAGAAGCTTTAAAAGGAACTGATACAGACGCTATCAAAGCAGCAAGTGAAGAAGTAACAAAGAAATTTAACGATGTTGCACAGAAAATTTATGCTCAGGCAAATCCGGGTGCTAATGCGGGTGCTGATATGGGTGGCGCACAGCAGTCTGCAGGCGATGATGATGCTTATGAAGCAGATTATACTGTTGTGGACGAAGATAACAAATAAAATTCAACTAAGAAAGCGCAGATTGATATATAAAAAGTATCGGTCTGCGCAAATCTTGTGAAAGGCAGAATACAGATGGCAGAAAAAAGAGATTATTATGAAGTCCTCGGTGTTTCAAAAAGTGCCACTGAGGATGATTTGAAAAAAGCATATAGAAAAGTTGCAAAGCAGTACCATCCTGATTTGCATCCGGGCGATAAGGAAGCAGAAGCTAAGTTTAAGGAAGCAAACGAAGCTTATGCCGTTTTGTCGGACCCTCAGAAGAGACAACAGTATGACCAGTTTGGTCATGCAGCCTTTGACCAGTCGGCAGGCGGTGGTGGCTTTGGAGGGGGATTCAGCGGTTTTGGCGATTTTAGTGATATCTTTGATTCCTTCTTCGGAGGCGGCTTCGGCGGTTTCGGAGGTGGCGGCGGTTCAAGAAGAAACGGACCGCAGCGTGGCAGAGATTTGCAGAAGGCAGTTACTATTTCTTTTAAGGAATCTGTTTTTGGTGTAAAGAAAGAAATTTCAATAACTAAAAACGAAAGATGCTCAGACTGTAATGGAAGCGGTGCTAAGAAAGGCACAAGTCCGGAAACCTGTTCAAACTGTAATGGAAGCGGTACAGTAAGAAAAGTACAGAGAACACCTATCGGAAACATACAGACTACGGGAACTTGTCCTAACTGTAATGGTACCGGTAAAATTATAAAAGAGCCGTGCAGAACATGTAATGGTAACGGTGTCGAAAGAAAAACAAAGAAGCTTGAAATCAATATTCCTGCAGGTATAGATGACGGTCAGGCAATCACACTTAGAGGCGAGGGAGAACCGGGTAAAAACAACGGCCCTATGGGAGACCTTTATATCGAAGTTAATGTAACACCTGATAAGATTTTTCAGCGTTCAGGCTTTGATATTTATGTTGAACTTCCGATAACATACGCAGAAGCGGCGCTTGGTGGAAAGGTTGTTGTTCCTACAATAAATGAAAAAATCGAAATGACAATCCCTGAGGGTACTCAACACGGTGCGAAGTTTATGCTTAAAGGAAAAGGTATTCCTTACTTAAGAGGCGGCGGAGTAGGAAATCAGTATGTAATTGTTAAGGTTGAAATTCCCAAAAAGCTTAATCAGAAACAAAAAGAGCTTCTTAAAAAATTTGATGAAGCTTGTGAGAGCAGTAATCATACAAAAAGAAAGAATTTTTTCAGTACATTAAAGGACTATTTTAAGTAAAATTTATAAATAAAAATCTGGTGTGACAAAACAAAAAAATTTGTCACACCAGATTTTTATGTTATTGTTATATATCTTGCATCTGCGTAGCCGGGTGTTCCTCTGTACCATACGACATACCAGCCTTGCCATTCGCCCGTTACTGTTACTGCGGAATTATTTGGCATTCTTGCTATAATAGGAGCAGTCGTGCTGGGTTTCTGTCTTAAATTAAGGTTTCCGCTTGAAACATTCACACGGCCGGAACGGGGATTTATTGGATAAATGAAAGGAATTCCGAAATACTCTGTGAGAGAATATACAAGTGTCTGTGCAATACGGTTGATGTTATCTTTTATCCACGCAGCATCTTCTTCGTTATCGTGATAGCCTAGTTCTAAAAATACAGACGGTGCCCTTGTTCTTGTAACTTCTCCGATGGTGGTTGTTGCTTGTGCGCGTACTAAATTCGGAAGCGGATATATAAATTTTAAGTTTTTGGCAAATATTTCAGCGGCTCTTCTTCCTTGCGTGCTTCTTGGGTCGTAAAACACAATAATTCCTCTTGTTCCACCATAATTCTGCGGAGCAGAAGCGTTTGAATGAAGTGCAAGATGCAAATCGTATGTCGAAGCGTTCGACTGCGCTATTGCAGAAGCTGCTGTAAGATTACGGTTGTTTCTTGTGTAGGATATTGCATTTGAAACAAGATAGGGAATCATATCATCAGCAATAAGATTCATATAATATTCTTCACTTCCGCCGGAAATATACAGGTTGTTTTCTTGTGTTGACGGACTTAAATAAATTCTTGGCATAATAAAAAACCTCCTGTTCCATTATATGAAACGAGGAGGTTTTTTGTTAATAGCCGTAATAATATGGTTCGTATTCGGGTGAAAAGATTTTAACTGAATCTGTATAGCTGTCCCATTCAACCTTGTAGCCAAAGGCTTCGGATATTGCTCTTACAGGAACATAAGTTTTTCCGTCAATAAGTTCAGCAGGAACATCAAGCTGCGTAGGGACATAATCTTTATACAAAATCTGGCTTCCGATACCAATTTGAATAAGAGTATTATCTTTTGTTGCTCTTACTACTTGTGTGTCTCCGAACCATTCAACTTCTGCGCCTAAATATTCAAAAATCGCTCTCATCGGAACAAGAACACGACCGTTTTTCAGCTTTGGCTGTGCATCAAAATCCATCCACATATAGTCAATAAATACAGATATTTCTCTTTCCTCAGTTTTCAGTGCCTGAATAAACTTTATATCACTGAGCTTATAGCCGTGCTTTCCGTTGTAGGTGTTTGCGAATTTTAAGTCTGTTCCTCCGCTTGTGTAAGCAGGGTCGTTAAAATAAACATAGTTGTTGTCATAATGTGTCGCTACCATTGAATGAATGAAATCGCCTTCAAAACGCACAATAACACCTTCGGGATTTAAGTAGAGCGCTTCCATAAGTGCAGCTCTCATTTCTTCGTCCGAGGTGATATTAAGATGTGTTTCACCCGAAAATTCCATAAATTCTTTGAAGTAGGGTGATGTTTCGGATATAGCCGGCTCAAAAACAAGACTGTAAGCCTTTGCTATATCATAGTGGTAGCATATGGCTGTATCTTCTGTGTATAGTGAGTTTATATATGCAATGTCAGTAGGGAGAACAGTATTTCCTGTGAGATTTGATATAACCATTGCATAGCTTGACGAC
Organism: uncultured Oscillospiraceae bacterium; assembly: GCA_964655495.1. Lineage (GTDB taxonomy): Bacteria > Bacillota > Clostridia > UMGS1840 > UMGS1840 > UMGS1840. The sequence continues at coordinate 286 of CAZZPN010000040.1, read as the reverse complement.
CAGCAGTAGCCTCTGCCATTGTTCGGAAAGTTCCACTGAGGGTCCTTCTGTGAGTAAAATGTGCCTTTTGCATACGCAAAGGAATTAAAAGATAATATTACAGTAATCATTATTGTAATAACAGAAATAAATTTTTTCATAATAAAACTCCGTTCATTTCAAAATATATTTCATTTTATCACACAGCCTTTGTTTTGTCAACAAAAAGCGACAAAAGTTCAAAAAACCTTAATCAATTATCAAGATAAAAATCAATCTTTCCGCTTGGAACATCGCATTTATCAAC
>CAZZPN010000039.1:0-9484 GCA_964655495.1 uncultured Oscillospiraceae bacterium | reverse complement strand
TTCTGTGCATAACACCGTATCGCATGAACTCAGCATTCTCTAACCCCGGTATCATTGAAAATACTCTTTTTTGTTCAGGAAAAGTAAGATTAGTCTGGAAGCCTACAAGATTATATAGTGTGTCCTCTTTGTTTTCGCATCTTAACTGAACAACCGCATAATATTCTTCCCCTGTTTTCGGATCAGGAAGTCCGACCGGCTTTAAAGGTCCGAATGTAAGAGTCTGCGGTCCTCTTTTTGCCATAACTTCAACCGGCATACAGCCTTCAAAAACCTTCAGATTTTCAAACGATTTCAGCTTGACACATTCTGCATTTATAAGTTCATTATAAAAAGCATCATACTGCTCTTTTGTAAAAGGACAGTTTATATAATCGTCACCACCCTTATTGTATCTTGCCATTTTATAGCAGATATCCATATCTACAGAATCTTTCGTAATAACAGGCGCGGCAGCATCGTAAAAATACAGATTTTCATCGGATATAAGACGGGAAATTTCCTTTGTAAGTCCCTCCGATGTAAGCGGTCCTGTCGCAATAATCACTATTCCTTTGGGAAGCTCGGTAATTTCTTCATCTATAATTTCAATGTAAGGATTTTTTTGTATCTTTTGGGTGATATACTCTGAAAATCTTTCTCTGTCAACAGCCAAAGCATCTCCGGCAGGCACACGGTTTTTATCAGCACTTTCAATACAAAGTGAGCCTAGCTTTCTAAGCTCCTCTTTAAGTAGTCCGCAGGCATTTGAAAGCGAGTTTCCTTTAAGTGAATTTGAACAAACGAGCTCAGCAAAAAAATCACTGTGCTGAGCAGGAGTTCTTTTTATCTTCTTCATCTCATACAGCTTTACTTTTATATTATTTTTTGCAATATAATTTGCCGCCTCTACCCCGGCTAAACCGGCACCGATAACCGTTATATAATCTAACACAAAATCACCCCTGTAAACACAAAAATGGGGCTGTAGAAAATATTTATCACAGCCCCTTTTTAAATTTTAAGCGTGCATAAGCTCCGATATAGTATCCATTATTTCAGCATGACATCCGCCACAACCCGTTGAGCAGTGCGTGATGCTCTGAACAGCGTTAAAAGCTTCTTCAACTTCAGAAAAAGTTTTGCTTTCTCTTAAAGCCTTATCTACATCTGCATATGAAACATTCATACATTTACAAATAACCTTATTTTCCATAATTCAAATCCTCCTTATAAATAATCTTTGTTACTTTATTATATCATTTTTTTATAAAAAGTCAATTATTTTTTCTTTGTTTTTGTATTTGTTTTTTTCTTTTCTGTCTTAGGTGCTGCGTTTTTGCAATCTTTATTACTGCAATATTTTCTTTTTGTTCTGCCGAATTTATGCTCTACAAGATAACTGCCGCAAACCTCACAGTTTTCCATAAGCGGTTTATCCCACGAAGCAAAATCACACGAAGGATAGTTTTTGCAGCCATAGAAAACTTTTTTGTTTTTAGACACCTTTTCAATCACAACTCCGCCGCATTTCGGACAAGGAAACTCAAGTTCTTCTCTCGGCATCGGTTTTGTACTTTTACATTCCGGATAATTCGGACAAGCAAGAAACTTTCCGAATCTTCCGCTTTTTATAATCATATTTGAGCCGCAAAGATCGCATTTTATATCCGAAACCTCCTGCATTTTCGGAGCATTTTCGTTAGCATCTGCAAGGTCTTTGGAGAATCCTTCGTAAAACTCACCGAGAACACTTCTCCAGTTTTTTCCCGTTTCTTCGATTTCATCAAGACTTTTTTCCATCAGAGCAGTGAATTTTTCATCAACTACTGAAGAAAATGAGCCTTTCATAAGCTCAGTTGTAATCACACCAAGATTTGTGGGTTTAAATGTTTTCCCCTCTTTCTCAACATATTCTCTTGATAAAATTGTTGTAATTGTAGGAGCATAAGTAGAAGGTCTTCCGATTCCCATTTCTTCCATTGATTTTATAAGTGTTGCCTCTGTATATCTTACAGGGGGGGCAGTGAAATTCTGGGTAGTTTCCATATCTTCAAGAACAAGCTTATCGCCCTCGGAAACTTCAGGGAACTTTTCTTTTTTCTCTTTTTCTTCATTATAATCTATATAAAATTTTGTGCAACCGTCAAACTTAACTGCCTGCACAGTAGTTCTGAAATTATAAATTACACCGCTGTTTTCTGCTTCAATTTCAAATGTTACAACATCATAAACTGCAGGCTTTAGCTGAGAAGAAATAAATCTGTTCCAGATTAATTTATAAAGCTTATACTGGTCATTGGAAAGTGATTCTTTAACAGCATCGGGAGTTAATGTAATATCAGAAGGACGGATTGCTTCGTGAGCATCCTGAACATTTCCGCTTTTCCCTTTGAAAACATTTGGCTTATCGGGATAATACTCTTTCCCCACAGAAGAAATAATATAGTCTTTTGCCTGAAGGAGAGCTTCCTGGGAAATTCTTAGGCTGTCAGTTCTCATATATGTTATAAGACCGACAGGACCTATCCCCTTAACATCAACACCTTCATAAAGGGTTTGAGCAACCATCATTGTTTTCTTTGAAGAAAAATTAAGCTTCGCTGAAGCCGCCTGCTGTAATGTACTTGTCGTAAACGGCGGTGCGGCATATTTTTTCTTGGAAGATTTTTTTACTTCCTTAACAGTTATGTCAGCGTTTTTTACGGCATCGGAAATTCTCTTTGCTTCTTCACCGTCTTTAATAACCGTCTTTTTTGAATTGATTGCATAAAATTTTGAAGAGATTTTAGTTTTTTTTTCTTTCTTAAACTGAGCATCAATAGTCCAGTATTCTTCGGGAACAAACTTACTTATTTCTTCTTCCTTATCGCAAACCATTTTAACAGCAACAGACTGTACTCTGCCGGCACTCAAGCCCTTACGGATTTTTTTCCACAAAAACGGACTTAACTTATAGCCGACAATTCTGTCGAGTATTCTTCTTGCCTGCTGAGCATCAACCAAAGATAAATCAATTTCACGAGGATTTTTAATAGCTTCTGTTACAGCGTTTTTTGTTATCTCATTAAAAGTTACTCTGCATTTTTTATCCTCAGGAATACCGAGTATATATGCAATATGCCAGCTTATCGCCTCACCTTCACGGTCAGGGTCAGTTGCGAGATAAACATTTTTTGCTTTCTGGGAAAGAGTTTTCAAATCTTTAACAAGGTTTTTTCTTTCACTCATTATCTGATATTTAGGCTCAAAGTTATTTTCAAGATCAACACCTAAAGATTTTTTAGGCAAATCTCTCAAATGTCCCATTGAAGCAACAACCTCATAATCTTTTCCAAGATATTTTTCAATCGTTTTGGCTTTTGAGGGTGATTCCACTATTACTAAATTAGCAGCCATCTTATATATTTCTTCCTTCCTTATAATAATTTACTGTTTATTGAATGTTTTTGAGTAAGAATTGCCCGGCATCGGAACAACAAGATTTTTCATCTCAAGAAGCGTAAGATTTGCGTTTACCCTTCCGGTTGGCATATCAACCTCGCGGACAATTCTGTCTATATGCTTCGGCACATCTGAAAGCACCGAAAGTATCTTTGTTTCTTCTGGATTAAGATTATCGAATATTTTTTTATTTTCCTCGATTTTTTCTTCTTTTTCTTCGTGTAATTCAAATAATTCAACACCCACTCCGTATCTGCCGTACATATAGGTAATAATATCATTCGGAGTTGTGGTAAGCGCCGCATAATCTTTTATAAGCTCATTGGAGCCTGCAGCAGCTCTGTTCGTTATTGAATTGGGAATAGCAAAAACCATTTTTCCATATTCGTTTGCAAGATTGGCAGTTCTTAAAGAACCGCTTTTTATTCCTGCTTCCGTAACTACAACAACATGTGAAATAGCACTGATTATCCTGTTTCGTTTAGGAAAATTCCCATGAAATACGGGTGTCTCCGGCGGATATTCCGACAAAAGAACTCCGTAGTTTGCAATATAATTATAAATCTCCTTATTTTCCAAAGGATAGCATATATCAACACCGCTTCCCAAAACGGCAACAGTAGGCAACCCTGCCTTAAGAGCACCTCTGTGTGCTCCGGCATCAACACCGTATGCCATTCCGCTTACAACAACAATATTTGACCTTGAAAGCTCATAAGCGTAATCCTCAGCACACTTCACTCCGTAAACGGAAGCGTGTCTTGCACCAACGATTGCTGTAAAAGCGGTATTATTAAAATCAATATTTATCCCCTTTTTATAAAGCACATACGGCGGATCGGGAATATATCTTAACATATCGGGAAAATTTTCATCATTAAAGCATATTATATCTATTCCCTTTTCCTCACATTTTCGTATAATGCTGCGGGCATAGTCAAGGTTTTTGTTTTTGAGAACAAGCCTTTGATTTTTATTAAGTCCCTCTATATCATCAATCTGGCTTGGCGTCAGATTATATATATTTTTGGCTTCTTCGTATCTGTCAACAAGCTTTTTTACAGTCAAATCACCTATTCCACAAAGCGTCGCAAGCCAGACTGCGTATATTTTTTCTTCCATAAAATGCCACCATTATTTTTCGTGATTGTTTTTTCTTTTTCTGATATTTTTAAAAAGTATAATAATACCTGTTGCAACCATAATAACGGCTACAAGCTGAGAAATTCGGATATTGTTTCCAAGCATTAAACTATCCATTCTTAAAGATTCAATAAAAAATCTTCCGCTTGAGTACCATATAAGATAAAAAGCAAACGGAGTTCCGAAAATCTTTCGTCTTTTAAATATCGGTATCATAAGAAGTGCACCCAAAAAATTCCATAAGCTTTCATACAAAAATGTAGGATGCACACCAATTAAAGGGTTTATATCAATCCCGTTTTCTTTTAAGCTTATAAGAGTTTTTTCGATTATGTTTCCTTTCATGGACAAAAAGCTGTTACAGTTACCACCAAAAGCCTCTTGATTTATAAGATTACCCCATCTTCCTATACTCTGCCCTACAAAAAGACCGGCAGAACCATAATCAAAAAACTGCAAAATATTTTTTCCTTTTTTCCTGCAATAAATCCAGGTAGATAAAAGCGCAAAAAGAACACCGCCGTAGATGGCAAGTCCGCCCTCGTGTATTTTAAAAATATCTGTAAGGTTGTCTTTATATTCCGAAAAGTTAAAAATCACATAATAAATTCTTGCGCCCACTATTGCACTCGGAAGCCCGAAAAGGAGAATATCATAAAGCGTTTCTGTATCCTCATTGTCTTTAATACAAAACCAGCACGCATACAAAAAGCCTGCAATTATTCCGGCTACAATTATAAGTGCATACCAATAACTCTCAAGCGGACCTAATTTAAAAGCTACCGGATCAATACTGAATTTTATTCCTAATTTTTCAAAAACTATTTCATTCATATAAATTCTCCCTTTATGTAGCCGGATTTTTATATAAAAATCCGGTTTAAAAAACACTTCTAACTTTCAGGAGTAACAACGGAAACACTGTAATTTTGGGTAAACATTTTTCTCATTCTTTCGTTAATATCAGAAAGCGTTATTTTTGAAAATACCTCTATAAAATCAAACATACCAATTCCTAAAAAGAAATTTGAGCAGAAAGAGTTTGCTACTGCCTCCAGAGAATTAAACGAACGAATCTGTCTTCCCCACGAAGATTTTTTCACAAGTTCGAATTCTTCTTCCGAAAAACCTGTTTCCTTTATTTTTTCAATTTCATTTATGAGAGCATCAACTGTTTTTTTCACATCGTCAGCCTCGCCACCGAGCAAATACGCACAGTAGGTTTCATCCATAAGGTTTTCATAGCTGAAGGAATCGTTTAAAATTCCTTCGTTATAAAGCTTATTATAAAGGCTTGAAGAATCAGAAAAAAGCATCTTTAGCACAAGAGTTGTTTCTATATTTTTCTTAAGAAAATCACAGCCTCTTAAATTGATTTCATTATCCTTGAAAGCAAGGATGTAATTATCCTTTGAAACGCTCATTTTCTTTACAATCTTTTTTTCAAAAACGCTGTCTTTTTCTGTATATGTTTTTCTTTCAAGCTTTATTGCAGGCTTACTTTTTACATTCTTTTCAACAAGCTCGCTTACTTTATCCTCATCCACATCTCCCGTAATAAAAAGAACCATATTTTCAGGACGGTAAAATGTGTCATAAGTGTTATAAAGCACATCTTTTGTAATATGAGAAATAGACTCTACCGTTCCTGCAATATCATCTCTTACAGGATTATTCTCATATAAGCAACCAAGTGCATTGTTATATAATCTCCACTGCGGATCATCATCATACATCTTTATTTCCTGCGCAATAATCCCCTGCTCCTTATCCACATTTTCATCTGTGAAATACGGAACGTTAACATAATCAAGAAGTATATCAAGGCTTTCGTAAAAGCCGTCGGAAGCACTGAAAAGATACGCAGTCATATTATTTGAAGTAAACGCATTTGCATTCGCCCCTGTCTTTGCAAAAAGGTCAAACGCATTTTTTCCGTCAGGCATTTCAAAAAGCTTATGCTCTAAAAAATGCGCTACTCCAAGAGGATCTGTGTATTCTTTCCCGTCTTTTGTATAAGAAATATCACAAGAGCCATAGTTTACGCTGTATATAGCATATTTTTTCGAAAAGCCCTTTTTGGGAAGAATATAAACATTAAGTCCGGCACTCGAAACACCGTGATACAGAGTTTCTTCCATTTTTTCATTATATATTTTGTCAAATTTCATTTATCTGCTCCTCCCACACTGCTACTTAAGATAGTATTCCGTCTGAAGCTGAAGCTTATTGGCAACTCTTACAAGGTCATCTTTTGTAACCTTATTAAGAATTTCAATGTACTTCTCCGGAGAAATAAGACGGTTTGAGAATATACCTGTAAGATAAAACTCGCAAACTGTCCGTTGACTGTCTTCTGTTTGTTTTAAAACCGAGGTTATAAATTTTCTTGCAAAATCAATTTCCTCATCAGTTATATTTCCTTTTTTGCAATCATCAAGCTGTGCAAAAATTTCATTATACGCAGATTCAAAATTTTCTCTGTCTGTCCCCGTTGAAATATACATAACCCCCTTTAATCTGTTAAGACGGGAATATACATAATAACAAAGCGACATCTTTTCTCTTACATTCATAAAAAGCTTCGATGTAGGCCCTGAGCCGAAAACACCGTTTAAAAGAGTGAGTGCATAATAATCATCTTCATCGCTTTTTATGCCTGTTGAAAGGCCAAGCGCAAATTTACCCTGAACAACATCCTGAGTTTCTTCTTCAACATGAACCTCAGTTAAATTTTTATCATAAAGCTTTGTAGGGAGAATATCGTCTCTTGTTTTTTTAAGAAGCTGTTCAAATTCTTTTAAGAAATCATCTTCACAAATATCTCCGTGTACAAAAACAATAAGCGGTGCTGTATCAAAAATCTTTTTATATTGCTCAAAAAGAGTTACGCCATTCTGCTTTTCTAATATCTCTGGTTTACCATACTCAAAAAGTGCATAGTTATCACCCTTGAACATTTCTTCAACTATTCTTACTGCAGTGTATTCTCTTTTATCATTTATTACACCGTTTATATAATCTATTAAGTTTTTCTTTTCTCTTTCAACATATTCTTCTAAAAAACCGCCGTCTTTTATAAGAGGTTTTGTAAGAACATCTTTTATAAATTCAAAAACTTTTTTCACATGACCTTCTTCGCAGAATTTTTCTCTTAAAAACTCAAAGCGAAAATCAATCACATGGTTGTCTCCGTTTTTTCTTGCAGAAACATCAAAAATACCTCCGTAATATTTCTGGAGCTGAGCGTTTAAGCTTTTCATATCGGGATATTTTTCGCACCCCTGCTTTAAAAGAAACGGAAAAAGTGCATTTTTGCTCACATCTTCTTCCGAAAGAGGTGTTACAAAATGAAAAGAAATCGAAAAAGTCTTAAATTTATCTGATTTTATAAAATAAACATCGTTATTTTTCTTTACTTCAATATGCTTCATTTTTTTGTCCTTTCTTTTCTTTGAGCAAATATTTTCTTCTATATATCATTAGCAAAAAAACTTTATTTTATTATATAAATGATTTTATCATTACACATCATCGCTGACACTTATATACGGTACTGCGTTTAATGTATAATCGGAAAAAATTCCTTTTTCATATTTATAATAAGCCTGACTTCCTATCATTGCGGCGTTGTCCCCGCAAAGTGAAATTGGTGGGCAAACTGCATAAAGCCCATCTTTTTTTGCTTTTTCAAAAAACATTTTTCTAAGTACGCTGTTTGCACTTACGCCACCTGCCATGCAAACCTTTTCAACCTTTTTTTCTTCTGCAAGTTTAAAAAAAGATTCTGTAAGCATTGAAGAAACTGTATGTGAAAAAGCAGCCGCCACATCGTTTTTTGATATTCCGCCTTCTTTTACATTAAGACCAAGTCCCTTAAATGCGTCAAAAGAAAAGGGCTCGTCATTTTCATATTCACAAATTTTTTTTATGTTTTTTTCATCAATTTTCTGCATATAACAGTTAAGCGCTGTTTTTATTCCACTAAAAGAAAAATCATATGAGCTATCCATTTTAGGCTTTGTAAAGCTCATTTTTGTAAAGTCACCGTATTGAGACATTTTATCAACGCTTACACCACCCGGATATGGCAACCCGAAAACGCGCGCAACCTTATCAAATGCCTCACCTACTGCATCATCTCTTGTTTTTGCTAAAATTTCAAAAGAAAGATAATCCTTTACATACACAATCTGAGTATGTCCCCCCGAAACAACAAGACACAAAAACGGTGGCTTGAAATTTTCATCGCTAAGATAATTTGCCGCCATATGCCCTTTTATATGATGTACACTGATAAGAGGTTTTGAAAGTGCATAACTTAAAGATTTTGCGTAAGATACGCCTGTAAGAAGCGCTCCAACAAGTCCCGGACAGCTTGTTACGGCAACAGCATCAATATCACAAAAAGAAAGATTTGAATCAACAAGTGCTTTATTCACAACTTTATCAAGCGCATCAACATGTTTACGGGAAGCAATTTCAGGAACAACACCTCCGAAAATCGCATGAATATCAGCCTGAGAATAAATAACATTACTTAAAATTTTTCTGCCGTTTTCAACAACCGCAGCAGCAGTTTCATCGCATGAAGTTTCTATTGCCAATATTTTTGCCATTTTCAAAAAGTTCCTTTCTGTAAAATTTTATAATCCATTTCCTGTATCATATTGCATCAGTATTGCATCAAATTCATTGGAATAATATTTTTTCCTTCTCCCGCTTTCATAAAATCCGCATTTTTTATATAAACTGTATGCGTTTTTATTTTTTTCATTCACTTCCAGAGTTAAAAAAATTATATTACTTTTTTTCGCATACTCTTTAAGCTCATTTACTAAAAGAAAACCTATTCCTTTTTTTCTAAAGTCAGGATGAACGGCAATATTTGTTATATTTCCTTCTCCCGATATATTCC
>CAZZPN010000038.1:0-10061 GCA_964655495.1 uncultured Oscillospiraceae bacterium | reverse complement strand
ACTTTTTTGAAAAAAATAACCGCTGACTTTAACTTTGTCAGCGGTCTGAATGCTGAACGGTTAAAAACCGTTCAGCATTTTTTAATTAAGAAACTATTTATTTGAATAAACGATTGTAGAAGCTGTAAAGTAACCTGCTTCGGATGTTCCGATTGCTGTAATTGTTGCGCCTTCTCTTATATCTGAAAGTGTTCTTGTTGTTACATTTACAGAATTGTTATCAATAATCTTTGTTGCGCTGTTTACTTTCTTTGAAATATAGATAACTACTGTTCCGTCTGCTGTCTGTACAGAGAGGATATTTGCAGCCGAATTAACAGCTATAACAGTACCAACTATATTTGTAGCTGTTGCTGTTGCTGCTGAAACTTCAACCTTTGAAACAACGCTTCCGTCAAGTGTTACTGAAGCATACTGGTCAAGCTCTAAATCATAAATTGTTTTTGCTTCGCCATATACATAATAAACTGTATTTTTGTTAAGGTCGATTTTAGATTCTTCTGTACCGTTACCTAAAACGATATAGCTTTCGGTTGTTGAAATATGGATAGTTCTGATTGTGCCTCTTGTTGAAGTTATTTCAGAATAAGCATCAATGCTCTTTATTCTGTTGTATGAAAGGATAAGCTTTGAAATCTTATCTCCCTTTCCAAGTGCAGAAAAATCAACTTCCGAACCATTCTTTCTTATATCTGCATTGGCTCTTATTTCATATTTGTATTCCTTGTCGTTTTCATCTTCCAATACGATATGTGCAGTCTGTGCACCGATTTCGATATCTGTGATTATAAGGTCTGTCAATGTAGCATCTGTTTCTAAAACTTCAAGGCTGATGATTTCGTTTGCTTTATTTAACGAAAGAACTGCATAGTCATTCTTTCTGAGCTGTGAAAGCTCGCCTTCTTCACCTTTTATTGTGATTGAATATCTGTCAGCCCATTTATATGTTGTTTCGTCTTCTGTGTCAACATTCTTTATCTGAACGCCTGTCTTTGTTGATGGGAGATATGTAATTTTACCGTCAACAACTGATTCTACAACCAAAGGAGCGAAAAACGCATCAAGCTGAACGATAACACCGTCGTTATATGTTACGATACAATAGAGGTTTGGATAATACTCCTTCATTTCTACTTTTTCGCCGTTGTTTTTGTAAACAACATCTGAGCCAAGCTCAACAGTTTTTCCCGATACGAAAATGCTTACTGTATTATCTGAAGCTTTAACATTGTCAACAACTGCCTGGTCAAAAGAAAGATTTGTTTTTTCAATTATACGGTAAAGCATTGTTGCCATCTGCGCTCTTGTTACAGTCTGAAGCGGTCCGAATTTGTTCTCTCCGATACCGTTCATATAACCTTTTTCGCTCACATAGTAAACGCTTTTTCCGTAATCAGCTGAAATCTCGTTATTATCAATATACAAGCTTCCCGATTTAATTGCATAACCTTCTAAGTCAGCCTTATCTGCTTTAGAAAGGAACATCGCAACTTCTTCTCTTGTAAGAGAAGCATCGAAATTCATCGCTTTTATTTCGTCCAAAGTGAATGCGCCGTTGAAAACGAGATATGCCATTTCTTTTTTATATGCAGTAGAAAGATTGTTAAGCTCAACTGCATAAATATCATAAATTGTGTTTATATAAGACTGTACTGCGCTGTCATTATAACCGAGCATTCTTGAAATAAGAAGAAGTGCCTGAAGCTTTGTAACTTCATTGTCAGGAGAAAAAGTATCTTCGGATGTACCGTTTATAATTCCCTTTTGTGTCATAGCATTTACAGCATCAACAGCCCAGGCATGTGTTTTTTCAGTTATGTCCTTAAACTTTCCGGAAGTATCGCTTACAACAATACTTTCAGAATCTGTAACCTTTGAAAATGTAGGTTCTTCGTTATCTGCAAAAACGGTTGCTGTCATTCCAAGAAGCATTGACAGTGTAACCATAAGAGACAACGCTCTTTTTAAAATTAATTTTTTTCCGTTTGATTTTCTCATAATTTTTAGTCCTCCGTTTTTATATATTTATTGCGAAATTTTCCGCATATTTTATTCTAACTTATTCTTCATAGCCCATCGGGTTCTGGCTTTGCCAATTCCATGCGTCTCTGCACATATCGACAATATTTCTTTCAGCAACCCATCCGAGTTCTTCTTTTGCTTTTTGAGGATCTGCATAACATGTAGCGATATCTCCCGGTCGTCTTTCTACTATTCTGTAAGGAATTGTAAGTCCGTTTGCTTCTTCAAAAGCTTTTACTATATCAAGTACACTATATCCTGTTCCTGTGCCCAGATTGTGAACAAACACACCGGTTTTATCTTTTATGTATTCGATTGCCTTAAGATGTCCCATTGCAAGATCCATAACATGTATGTAATCTCTTACGCCCGTTCCGTCGTGTGTATCATAATCGTTTCCAAATACGCTCAGCTCACGGAGCTTTCCTGAAGCAACCTGAGTTATATAAGGCATAAGATTATTCGGGATACCTCTTGGATTTTCACCAATCATTCCGCTTTTGTGTGCGCCGATAGGATTGAAATATCTGAGTAACGAAACTGAAAAATCATTATCCGAAACATAAACATCAGATAAAATCTGCTCTAAGAAAAGCTTTGTTCTTCCGTAAGGGTTTGTTGCATGAAGCTCTGAATCCTCTGTAATCGGAACTGTTTTCGGATCACCGTAAACAGTTGCGGAAGATGAAAATACGATTTTCTTAACATTGTTTTTCTTCATAGCTTCCAAAAGTCTGAAAGTACCCGTAAGGTTATTTTCATAATAACGAAGCGGAATTGCAACGGACTCTCCTACTGCTTTAAGACCGGCAAAATGAATAACTGCATCAATCTCATTTTCTTTGAAGATTTTATCCATCGCCTCAAAGTCATTTATATCTTTTTCATAAAATTTGTAATCTTTCCCCGTAAGCTTTTTAACTCTTTTTAAAGATTCCTCACAAGAGTTACATAAATTATCCACCACAACAACATCATATCCGTTTTCCAAAAGAAGAAGTACTGTGTGGCTGCCTATATATCCGGCTCCGCCGGTAACAAGAATTTGCATAATAAAATTTCCTTTCTCTATGTATTTCAAAAGTAAAAAAGTTACACTTTTTTATAATACAATTATATCATTAATTGATAGAATTGTAAATATTTTTTTAAAAAAACTTTAAATTTTAAATACAATGTTATATAATTGTAACAATAGAAATAGTATTTAGTAGATTTAGTCGGGAGGAATGACCATGTCTTATAAAGTTGTACTTATAAATTCAAGTCCGAAAAAAGACGGAAATACATACTATTTACTCAAAAAAATGAGTGAGAAGCTTGAAGCTTACAGTATTGAAACAGAGATTTTACAGCTTAACGAAGCTCTTTTGAAATTAAAGCTTCCTTTTTGTGTCTGTTGTTCATCACCGTGTACAAAGGTATGCTATAAAGGAACAGAGTTTGAAGAGCTTATGAATAAGGTTACTGCATCAGATGCCGTTGTATTCGGAAGCCCTGTATATTTTGGTTCAATGTCTGCACAGCTTAAAGCTTTTTTTGATAAATGCCGAGATGTTCGTGCAAATAAAGGTTTCTTAGGAAAACCGGGTTGTGCAGTGAGCGTAGGCGCTACAAAATACGGCGGTCAGGAAAATACTGTGCGCGCAATTCACGATTCAATGCTTGTTATGGGAATGCGCATTATAGGCGATTCAAGCTCTCTTTACGGCGGCGGCCACTTTGGTTTGTGCGCTCATCAGCCGGCAAAGGATGATGAATACGCAAACAAAAGAATTGATTTTCTTGCCCACAGAATAGCTGAAGAAATAGGGGTGGACTTCTGAAAATGAAAATACTTCTTCTCTCTGTAACGGCAGGTCAGGGACACCACCAGACTGCTAAAGCCGTTGCAGAATATTTTAATAAAAACGGACACGAAGCCGTTACACTTGATTGCTACGAATATTTAAGTCCGGTTATTAAGGAAGCTATATCAAACGGATATCTCGTTTCAACGAAATATACCCCTAAATTATGGGGAAAATTTTACGAGATGCTCGAAAGAAAAGACGAACACGGGCTTTTTGTAAAAGGTGCAAATCAGCTTATGTCAAAAGCGCTCACAAAATATATCGACGAATGTGAGCCGGATGTAGTTATATGCACGCATGTTCTTGCGTGTATGCTTTTGACTTATGTAAAAAAGAACAGACCTTCTATCCTGACAATAGGAATACTTACAGATTTTCGGTTACACCCTTATTTTGAGCTTACAGAGCTTGACTATTATATTGTGCCTAATGAATATCTGAAGTTTTCATCCTGCAAAAAAGGTCTTCCCGAGGAAAAGCTTCTTCCTTTCGGGATACCTATAATGGACAAGTTCATGAATAAAAGGGACAAGCATGAAGCTAGAGAAGCACTCGGCTTCGAAGACGAAAAAACAATTCTCATAATGGGCGGAAGCATGGGCTTTGGAAACATGGTGAAAACGCTTAAAAATGTTGATAATCTTGATTTACCGTTCCAGATGATTGTTGTATGCGGCAATAACGAAAAGCTTTACAACAGAATAAAGAAAAAAAATTTCCGCCACAAGATATATCCCTTTGGCTTTGTGTCAAATGTTGATGAGCTTATGGATGCCTCGGACTGCATTATAACAAAACCGGGCGGACTTACAAGCTCGGAAGCACTTGCAAAGGATTTACCGATGATTTTATCAAAGCCTATTCCGGGACAGGAAGACAGAAACACGGAATTTCTTCTTAACTTCGGGTGTGCTATGAAAATTTCAAAGACACTTACTGCAGAAGAGCTTGTGTATCATTTCTTCCAGAATCCGAAAAGGCAGGAAGTAATGCTTGATAATATCAGTTTAATAAAAAAACCGTTTGCGGTTAAAGATTTATATGATTTTATAGTAAAAGAAACCGAAAAAAAGAAAGGGTAAAAAAATGATAAAAACAATTGCAATAGGAAACGACCACGCAGGCTTTGAGCTTAAAGATACAGTGATATCAATATTGAAAGAATACAACATAGAATATAAGGATTTCGGATGTTATTCCACAGATAAGGCTGAATACCCCATATATGCGCAAAAAGTAGCTGATGCAGTTGCAAAGGGAGAGTGCGAATCGGGCATACTTATCTGCGGAACGGGAATCGGTATTTCTATTGCCGCAAACAAGGTTAAAGGAATCAGGGCGGCAGTATGCACAGACCCCGTTTCCTCAAAGCTTTCAAAAATACATAATAATTCAAATATTTTAGCACTTGGTGCGCGAATAACGGGAAGAGAACTTGCAAAAGATATTGTAAAAGCATGGCTTGACGCAGAATTTGAAGGAGACAGACACCAAGAAAGAATAGACTCAATTTCTGCTATTGAGCAAGGCAAAAAACTTTATTAAGAGAGAGAAAACAATGAGAAAAACAGCTTTTATAACCGGCGGTGCGACGGGAATAGGAAAAGAAACGGCAAAAAAGCTTTGTGAAGACGGTTTTTTTGTTGTTGTTTTCTGTAACAAAAGCGAAAAAGATGCAATTAAACTGTGCGAAAAGCTTAATGAAAAAGAATTTAATTCATGCTATATAAAAGCCGATTTGTCGGATTTTGAAGAAGTAAAAAAAGCAGTAAATGAAGCTATTAAAATAACAGGAAGCGTTGATATTCTTGTAAATAACGCAGGTATTGCACAACAAAAGCTCTTTTCCGACATAACTTGTGATGACTGGCACACAATGATGAATGTGAATCTTAACTCTGTTTTTTATATGTGTAAAGAAATCGTTCCTTTAATGATAAAAAACAAATGCGGAAAAATAATAAACATTTCTTCAATGTGGGGAATATGCGGTGCTTCGTGTGAAGTTCATTATTCAGCTTCAAAAGCAGCAGTTATAGGCTTCACAAAAGCACTTGCGCAAGAGCTTGGGCCTAGTAATATACAGGTAAACTGTATTGCTCCCGGTGTTATTGATACAAAAATGAACGCTTGTTTTTCTGATGAAGATATTGAAGCTTTAAAATCGCAGACACCACTCGGAAGGATAGGAAAACCGTCAGATATTTCGGAGCTTATTTCGTTTCTTGCAAGTGATAAAGCTGATTTTATAACAGGACAGATTATAAGTCCGAACGGCGGATTTTTGGTTTAAGGATGTTAAAAAAGTCCAGACCGCAAAAAAGAAGTTAAAAAGATAAAACAATAAAGTTTCAAACTATATTTCGAAATTGTTTGTTTCTTTTTTGCTATGAAAAAACTTAAAACAAGAAATCTCAGCCTCGCGGCGCATGAGCGATCGATAGGAGGGGGTTAAGGGTCTTAGGGGAACAAGGGGGAAACACCGAAAGGTTCCCCCTTTCCCCTATAAAGAAAAATCAAGGAGAACAATATATGAACGAAAATTATAATCAAATAAAAATAGATGTAAGGCTTGAAGACTATGACGGAATCGTGTACAGACATTTTTGTCCGTACTGTATGGAAGAAATCGAAAAAACCGTATGCTACGAAGAAAGCAGCATCGAATGTGATATATGCAAAAAAGTTATAAATCTCAACTGGTCAACCTATATAACCGACATCGAAGACTATTTATCGGAAAAAATAAGATATGCCATAAAATCGTCAAACGCTTATGACGATGACGAAGCCTTCTGCGAAGCACTGTGCGAAGTTATAAAAGAGGTTTACCGTTCTGACGATGAAGAGGAATGTTATTCGGTTGCACAAGAGGTTATGGAAATAACACAGGGCTATGAAGATGAACACGATATTGCGAAAGAAATAATCGACCTTCTTGATGTCCCCTCTTTTGCAGAAGCAGATTACGATGACGGCTATGAAGATGATTTTGACGATGGCTACGATGATAACGATGACGAATATGACGAGGAATATTAAGTAAATGTATAAATAAAAATTAAACATTAAAACAACTTAAAAGACCGATATGCGAAAATTTTTTCATATCGGTCTTTTTTCAGCTTAGACATTCTGAACTTGGTTGTTTTCAGAAGAAGTTTCTTTTGTGTTTTCTTTCGTTTTTATATCAGCACATAGCTTATCACTATTCTCAACAAGCTGTCCAAAGCCGTAAAGGCTAAAAGATGAAACCCATGAAATAAGGCTTCCTACAGTCGTAATTAAAAATCCTAGAAGCACAAAGTCATCAGCTATACTCATAACTCCAAAGCCCAATAAAACACTTGCAATTATTCCAATACAGCAAACAACCGTAGCCGTTGCTTTAATTTTTCCTCCGATATTTTCAAACATTTCTCTCACCTCCCTTATGTTTTTATCAATTATATCACATTTATGTTTAAATGTCAACATATAAATATATTTATTTTTGTTTATTTTTAGATATTTATTTATTCGAAAATTCGGTGTATAATAAACATAAAGAGGTGATTATTTGTGGAAGAATTAAAAATTCTCAAAAAAACTCAACCAACAATGTTTACAATCAGAGTAGATAAAACTATTGTAGATTTCTACGATAAATTAGCCGCCGATACTAACAGAAGCAGAAATGAAGTAATCAGTATGGCATTGGAACATATGATGAAAAATATAAAAATTGATACCATAAATAAAGATTAACAAAAGGGCATATCTCAATAAGTGAGGTTTCACAAAATTGAGTCTATGCCCTTTTATGTTTTTATATCTGTCTATTCCGCAAATGATTCCATTATCTCCAGCATTTCAAATTCCGAATCTGTTTTCATTCCCGAAATAAGTGCATCAATTTCTTCCTTTGTCAAAACATTGGTATTAATCTGTTTTTTTCTTAAAATCTTATTCGTACCATCCGTCTTTGTAACACGAAGCTCGTTTCCCACAAGAGAAATTATATAATGATTATCGCAGTCCGTGTCCATTATAATTTCAGCCTCAAGACCTTCTCTTGTGAATTTCGTTATTTTCCATTCAGGCTTCATAAGCTCCGCTTCGTGCCTTGTCTTTCCTGACAGCTCCCTATCTGTTCTTTTTGTTTCGTTCTTTTCGTGTCCGCATTTGTAAAGAGTTTTAATTTTTGTTACAGAATCCTCATTTAAAGTTATTTCGCTCTTTGCAGTTACGGGCGTATCAATTTGTATTGCTTCTTCTCTCGGATAAAACACATAAAAAATCAGCCCTGTTATAACAATAGCGAACAATATCGCTAAAATTTTCGGAAAAACAGATTTTTTTCTTCGCATCGAAAAGTTTCTTTCCATTTTTCGAACTCTCCTTTTTTCTTTTCTTTTTTCTCATTATTTCCATTTTTTTAATATACGATACATTCTTTTTTATATTTTTATCGTTATTTGTCGATTTATTTTTTTAGTTTATCGACACAATACAAAGGATTTTTCTTTTTATATGTGCTAAAATGATAAAAAAGAAGGAGGAGAAAATACATACCAACGGAACAAAGCACAAGGGTTTGTTAAGAAACAAAGTATGTAAAATCAAAAAAGAAAGGAGACACAAAAGTGAACATAGAATTTATCACAGAAGATGACTTAGTAATTGTTTTCAGGGGTGAACTTGACCATATAAGTGCCACCCAAAACAAAGAACGCCTTGAAATGAAAGCCGCAACTACTCCCTATGAAAACATTGTACTTGACTTTGAAAATCTCACATTTATGGACAGCTCGGCGATAAGCCTTGTCTACAATATATATAAAGCCGCAAATGAGCTTTCAAAAAAAGTGAGCGTTGTTACTTCAAATGAAAAATTCACAAAAATATTCACTCTTGCGGGAATGGAGGAATTTGTGAAAATTATTCCCGAATACAAAAAAACCTGTAAAGGAGGTTCATCCGAGAATGGAAATAACTAACGAAATGAGACTTATGTTTATGTCAAAAACTGAAAATGAGAGCTTCTGCAGAGTGAGTGTGGCAGCTTTTTTATCTCCGCTTGACCCTGTTGTTTCCGAGCTTGTTGACATAAAAACTGCAGTTTCGGAAGCTGTATCAAATTCAATTATTCACGGCTACGGCAATAATTTAGGGATTATAACTGTTAATATGCGTGTTCTTTACAACAGAAGCGTGGAAATAAGCATCGAAGACAGCGGAAAAGGGATTGAGGATATCGAAAAAGCCCGTGAGCCACTTTTCACAACAAAAAAAGATGAAGAGCGTGCGGGGATGGGTTTCACAGTTATGGAAACATTTATGGATGAAATCGAAGTCTATTCAAAACCCGACGAAGGCACAACGGTCGTAATGAGAAAACAGCTGGCAAAAAATACATAAAACTGAAGCTGGAGGTAGATTTACTTTTATGTACAACAGAAATACTGAGCTATTGAAGCGTGCAAAAGAAGGAGAAAAAAGTGCCGTTGATGAGCTTATGGAAAGCAACATGGGTTTAGTAAAAAAAATCGCCGCAAAATTTCTTAACAGAGGGATTGAGTTTGAAGACTGCGTACAAATCGGCGCAATAGGTCTTTATAAGGCAATCGAAAAATTTGATTTTTCTTTCGGTGTGCAGTTTTCCACCTATGCTGTGCCTATGATTATGGGAGAAATACGCCGTTTCTTAAGGGATGACGGTATGATTAAGGTATCAAGAAATATAAAGGAAAACTATTATAAGATTTCGCATTTCTTAGATGAATACAAAAAAGAATTTGAAAGTGAGCCTAATATAAGCGTAATTGAAAAGAAGCTGGGGATAGACAAGGAGGATATCATCACTGCCCTATCCTACTCCCCCGTCTGCGAATCTTTAAACGCAAAGCTTAATGATGAAAAAAACACACTTGAAGACAAAATTATCACAGGCGTTGATGAAGAAGAAAAGCTTATAGATAAAATCTCTCTTTACGAAGCTCTTGAGCTTCTTAGTGACAGAGAAAAGCAGATAATCAAGCAACGGTATTTTTATGATTTAACGCAAAACGATGTTGCACGACAGCTTGATATTTCTCAGGTTCAGGTATCACGACTTGAGAAAAAAATACTTGAGAAAATGAAAAACAAACTGATTTTTTCTTGACAAACACCCGCTTAAAATGTATAATTTAAGCGGGTGATATT
>CAZZPN010000037.1:3448-10071 GCA_964655495.1 uncultured Oscillospiraceae bacterium | reverse complement strand
ATCTTCAACTCTTTTTAAATACGGACCGTATATGATTTCCAAAGCCAAAGAAAACACCTCTTTTTTCGCATTAGTATTTATAAAAAGTATAGCATATAATTCGGTGTTTGTCAATTAAAGAAAGAATATGAAAGGGAGTAAAAGGTAATAAAAAGAAGTATAAAATAGGAAAAACAAAAAATTAAAAAAATTTTGAAAAAAATATCAAAAAATGATTGACAACAGACGAAAGATATATTATAATAAGCATTGTGAGTTTATAATTTATACTTGTCCGTGCAGTAATAAAAACTGCGTTTTTCAGGAGGGAGGGACAATAGTATCATGGCTGAAATCAGATTAAAAGATAACGAATCATTGGATAATGCTCTCAAAAGATTTAAAAGACAGTGTGCAAAAGCAGGCGTTTTGTCAGAAATCAGAAAGAGAGAACACTACGTTAAACCAAGCGTAAAAAGAAAGAAAAAATCAGAAGAAGCAAGAAAAAGAAAATTCAAATAAGAATTTTTATGACTTCTTTGTTTTAACGATAAAAACAAAAATCGTTTGTCCGGTATTTTTATAATATCGGCATACTCTCTTAGAAAAAAATATTTGCGGTCGTACAGTTAATTAAACTCATATTAAATGAAAAACAAAAGCCGAAGCAAAATGCTTCGGCTTTATTTTTTATTCCTTTTTAATATTTGTGGCGAAAAAAGTTGCGATTCGATTTTGTTATTGTAATCCTTTTAAATAAACGCTTATCAATTCGTATATAATATCTTTTTCTTTTTGTGTACAGGTATTTAATTTCCCAAGTATTTCTTCTATATCCATTTTTGATTTATGAGATTCTTCAATCAATACTTCGTTTGGGGTAACATGAAGAACACGACATATTTGTAGGAATGTTGACAGCCTCATATTCACTGTCCCTCGTTCTATATCTGCATAAGTTCTGTCAGAAATGCCCGCTTTTTCTGCGATTTCTGCCTGCGTCATTGCCAAGCGTTTCCTGAATGTTAAGAGCTTATTTCCAAGTATTCTAAAATCATTTATCATAGTATTACCTCCTCTTAATATGAATTATAGTTCATATTTCTCTTGACAAAAAGGAATAAAAGGTGTATAATTATATGAAGAAAAGTTCCTATTGAATAAAACGAACAGGAATTTAGCCTTGCTGATTGGTTACAAGGCGAGTGAATAAAGAAGGAAATCCGTTATTTATTACAAAATGAAAGACGGTTCCGAATATAAATATTTTTATCAAAAGAGGAGAGAAAAAAACATGAAAAAAATTTTAGCAGTAGTGATGGTAGTAATTATGGCATTTGCTCTTGTAGCATGCGGAGGAAAAACAGAAACGGCTACAGGGGATAAAACGACTGAAAATACTGCAACTACTACAGAAAAAGCATCTAACGCAGAAGACACTGAAAACAACGAAAGCAAACCGGCAGAAGAACCAGCCGTTCCGGAGACATGGGAAAAATCATTTTATGTGGATGAATTTGATGAGCCGACAGATGAATGGTTTGTATCAACTTCTTTCTCAGGTACATTCAGTAATAGTGCTACGAATGATTCAGCATTGACAGGATATGTTTTGATTGATGCAGAGAATGTTTCCTTCTTGCTTTATGAATACAACCGAAATCAAGTCAAGAATATATATTCCAGAGACAAGGCATATACGATAATGGCAAAATTAGAGGATGGAAGTCAAGCTGAATACAAAGGAAGTGTTTGGAGTGAGGGAGACCGCGTTGTTGTTTCTAATGCGGATAAACCAAGAATACTCGAATTACTGAAGAATTCAGGAAAAATTAAATTTTACATTTATGAAACAGAGAATTCTGTTACAAATTATTTGTTTAGCGTTGAATCAAATAATTTGAAAGATTTATTGCCATAATATATTTGAAAAGTGTAGATAAAGAAAACAAAAGCCGAAGCAAAATGCTTCGGCTTTATTTTTTAATCAAGATACTTTTTCAAATATTCGGGTAGCTTATCCTTTTCAAACTGGAAGCAGAATGAAGTGTAATGAAGCGTTGTGTCGTAGTCGTTGAAGTAATAAAGTGTATAAAACTCTCCATTTTGATTGCCTTTTTCTGCATAACGCGGCTCGTTAAAATATTCGTTGCATACTTTTTTGCTGTCATCTGCTGACAGCTTTACGCAATCGTTTTTAGAAATCTGAAATTCTGACATAACTCCGACATCTTCTTTAAGCTTAAATTCTTCACCGTTTTGTGAAGCAGGAATTTTATATAACCAAAGATTGTTTTCAAGTCCTTCGGTCATTTCTTTAAGATAGCCTTTTTCTTCTAAAAACTCCATTGTGTTTTTATAATTTGAATTTATATTTATCTGGAAATGCTCTGTTATATGCTCAGGGTTTGTGTATTCGTTATTTGTGTCATACTCAATATTTTTAAATACCTTTGATTTTTCGTTATCGATAACATTGTGCGAAAATTCAATATCAATGTAAGAGATTTTTCCACTAAGCTCGATTTCTTCATATGAAAGCATTGATACATCTTTTTTAACTGCTTTTATAAGGGAAACTGCATCTTCTTCAAAAAGTTTCTGTGAATGACCGTAATTTCCCCTTCTTAATGTAACATTTGTATAAACCACATTTTCGATATTAATGTTATCAAATCCATAAATCTTGAATTTATATTCGTCATATTCATACATTTTTGTCATCAGCTTATTTGCACTTTTTTCGGATACAGGATATCTTCTTTCAACTGTTTTTCCGTTTTTGAGCTTATATTTAAGAAATATGTAGCTTTCTTCTTCATTCAAGTCCCTATTAGTAATGCGAATATCAGAAATAAGTGCGTTGTGGGAAGAAATAACATCATTTACTAAACTTCCGTCTTCAACAAGTGCCTCTCTCCAATAACCGTTGAGGATAGCGGCACTTTCGATGTCTTCCTTTTTGGGAATATAGGTTTCATATCCGAAAATGCTTGTGTATGCGAAGAACAGTGTAACTAAACAAAGAGCAGCGCTAAGTGCAAGATAGCCTTTATATTTATGGAAAATCTTAAATGACTTATTAAAAAGCATTTCAAGTGCGAAATAAAATATTGCTGTAATAACTGCAATAACAATAATCGAAGGTACTAAAGAAAGCTCAAGAGCATATGTTATTGCAAATGTAACGATTGCGGCAGCTGTAGCGATACTGTATTTAAGTATGGGTTTAAATATTTCAAATG
The DNA here is from genome assembly GCA_964655495.1 of uncultured Oscillospiraceae bacterium. Lineage (GTDB taxonomy): Bacteria > Bacillota > Clostridia > UMGS1840 > UMGS1840 > UMGS1840. The sequence goes on along the minus strand of CAZZPN010000037.1, from coordinate 6,847 downwards.
CTGCAATCTCGCCGCAGGATTCGATTTTCCTGTTTTTATAAAGGAGAAACGCAAGTATGTAGAATATTATTGCACCGCCTAAATATATCCATATTTCAGGAGTTTTGAAAAAAGTATAGTCACCAAGTCCTTCTGCACCTTTTATAAATATGTTTATAAGGGGTGTGTATGCGAGAATTTTTTCTGCAACAAAGTTGTCGTTTATTACAAAGCCGTAAAGAAAAATAGTGCAAACAAGGTTAATAGTAAGCGCTATAATCGGCAAAATTGCGTGGATAAATGCGTTTATTACAATGTGTGCCGCTGTGTTTCCCGTCAGTACTGCCGAAAAAGCTGAAATGGAAAACATTATAAAAATTATGCTTAAAAAAACGAAAGTCCAGAATATAACTGTGGAAGCCGATACAAGCTTACCATATCCGAAAAAGCTCATTATAAGAAGGATAAGTCCGTTTAAAATAACGGGGACACCCATAAGTGTAAATGAGGCAAGAACAGTTGAAAAGTAATTCTGTAATCTTGTTACAGGCAGTGCGTGAACGGCGATACCTTGTTTTTGAGAATGTACAAACCTAAACGATAACGCCGCAACAACCGTTGGTACCGCTATTGCAAGTAAAAGCGGGAATATGGTGAAATCCGACCTTAAAATAATTTTTCCTGCAATATTACGGATATAGTAGTCGTTTGTGTATCTTTCAAGCATATTTTTTCCGTTTACAAGAATAACAAAAGGTACGCAGAAAAACAGTATAACAAAATATAAAAGTCCGCCCCATTTAAAGCGTTTTATTGTGTTTTTAAAAATACCTTTATCAAACAATGATGTTTTCAAAGTCATAACCCAAACCTCCCAACTCATAAATAAATACTTCTTCAAGTGTTAAGCTTACAGCGTCAAATATAAGAGGGCTGTATGCAGAAATTTTATCTTGCGCATCTTTAACGCTTCCTCTTACTATAATTGTATATACGGAGCCTGTTTTTGAAATGTGAAGAATATCAAGCTTGTTTCTTATTTCGTCTATGCAGTCATCTTTAAACGCAAGTTGAAATTTGTGTATGTTTCCTTTAAGGTCATCAAGCGGTTTTTCTATAACCATTTTGCCTTTGTGGATAATTCCAACATAGTCGCAGATATCCTCAAGCTCCCTTAAATTGTGTGATGATACAAGAACTGTCATTTCTCTTTCATAAACATCGGAGATAATAATGTTCATTATCTTTTTTCTCATAACGGGGTCAAGTCCGTCAAGAGGCTCGTCAAGTATCAGAATTTCAGGCATACAGGATAAAACAAGCCTGAATGCAACCTGTTTTTTCATTCCCTTGGAAAGTCTGCGTATCTGCCTTGTTTCTTCGATATTTAAAACCTCGCCAAGCTTTATGTATCGTTCACGGTTGAAATTCTTATAGATGCTTTCGTAATATTTTGCCATTTCTTTTACTGTGAAGCTTCCGAAATAGTGCCAGTCATCATTTATGCAGAGTATTCTCTGTTTTAAAGCGGTGTTTTCCCAGACAGGCTCACCGTCGATAAGGATTTCGCCCGAATTTTGTTTATAAACACCTGTAAGATGATTTATTATTGTTGTTTTTCCTGCACCGTTAGGGCCTATAAGACCGTAGATGCTACCTTTTTTCACATTTATGTAAAATTCGTCAAGAGCGTTAAAATCTCCGAATTTTTTTATTATGCCTTTCGCTTTTATCATCCTTAAGACTTCCTTTCCTTAAAAATTTTTTCTACAATACGCTCAACCTTTTCTTTATCTTCGCCAAAAAACGCAAGCTCTTTTAAGGTTTCTTCCAAAGTATTGTAAAGTGTTAAGAGCTGTTTCGGGGTTACTTCGGGAATTTTTGCAACAAAATTTCCTTTTCCCATAATGCTGTAAATAATTCCGTCATTCTCCAAAGTTTTGTAAGCTCGTTGAACAGTATTCGGATTTACAGTCAGGCTTACCGATAATTCCCTTACTGACGGTAGCTTTTCGTCAGGAGATAACACTCCGCTTATTACCAGCTCCTTTATCCCGTTTGTTATTTGCTCGTGTATAGGATGTCCGCTTTTGTAGTCGAGCTTAATCATAAAATCACCTCACCATCAACTGTATTAATACGCTTAGAACAGTTTCAATATAACACACTCTTTTTTATTTGTCAATAGTTTTTTTCTAAAAAAAATAAAAATTATTGCAATCATCAGTTGTATATGATATAATGAATTTAGGAAAAAACTGTTATACTGTGCATATTTAATTAAGTTTAACTTAAAATATAAAACGGGGGGATTATAATGAAAAAAACAGCTTTTGCTATATTAATAATACTTGCTTTTTCACTTATTTCTTATGCAGGCTCGATTGATGTAGAGCTTTTATACGAAGATGAAGCTATGGTTTTTGTAGGCAGAATTGATGATTTTGCCGTTACATATGAAGAAAAAAATTACCCCAATACAATATATAATGTAACACTCACACCGACACTAAAGCTAAAAGGAAATGTAATTTTAGATGAAGCGTTGGTTTTTGAAGAAGTAAGCACGGGAAATTTAAAGCTTGAAAAGGAAAAAGAATATTTTTGCGGTAAGCTTTCGGAAACGCTTTATATATGGGAGCTTGACAGTTATGAGAATTTATTTGATTGGGAAAAGGATGATTACAAAGAGAATGACCTGATTTTAAAGGAAAGACATAATGACAGTATTGCAGGCGGAATACAAAAGTATTTAAATGACAGGTCATTTCACGAGGCAGAAAAAAAGAGGGCTGAGAAAGCTACTTTGGGAGAAATAACAGTAAGTACATTCTTAAAAACAGATGCGACAAATGTTAAATCGGTAACTCTGTCATTAAAAGAAAAAAGCTACGCACTCGATAAAGAGTTATTTATGAAAATTGCAGAAAAGACTGTTATGACACCTGTAAAAAACGGCAATAACCTTGACTTTGACGGAATTTATTTAACGGTTGAAAATAAAGAAGGCTTTTCTTCTTTTCTATATATCACACCTGAGGGAAGTGCGGACAGTTACAGTCAAATGTTTTCCAAACTTCCTTGTGAGCAGTATAGATTGGATATTTCTTTTTTAAAACAGCTTTACGCAATTTCTCCAAAAGAAGCTCAAGAAAATTTTCCCGAGTTTAATCCTATGAACAGAAAAGTAAATATTTTATATTTATCAGTTATTTTTGTTTTTGTGTTTGCGTTAATAGCGGGATATATTTTTTCAAAAAAGAGGGGGAAAACAAAATGAAGAAAATGAAAAAAATTTTATCGTTAATATTTACAGCTATATTGATTTTTTCAATAAGCTCCTATGTGATTGCAGAAGATGAAAAAACATCTGCAGTTAATGTTGAAGTTAATTTTACAACATTAAAAATTCCTTTTCCG
>CAZZPN010000037.1:0-3438 GCA_964655495.1 uncultured Oscillospiraceae bacterium | reverse complement strand
ATATTGAAGACCGTGATTCCTGGCGTACAGTTGCAAGATATAAGGATACAAAACAGCCGATTACATTGTCAACTGTTTATAACGGCTTTGTTTGTGCAACTGTTCCGATAGAAAATAAAGACAGAGAAATAGAAGCCTTTGTTCCCGAAGCGGTGGAATTTTCAGATTATAATCCGGCAGCCTATGAGTTTCATGTATTTTCAGAATTATCACGCACAGGCGTAATTATGGGGAATGAAAAAGGTGAAGCAAGACCTTTTGATACTGTAACACGAGCTGAAGCCGTTGCGATGTTAATGCGATTTATGGGACTTGAAAATAATCCCGAAGTAACTGCAATCACCCATTTTGAAGATGTGCAAAAAAATGACTGGTTTTACAGCGTTGTGATGTCTGCGTATAAATGCGGAATTGTCGTAGGAGATTCCCCAAATACATTTTCGCCTTATCGCAATGTAACAAGAGAAGAGCTTACCGTCATGGTAGTAAGAGCATTACAATACGCAGGACTTGAATGTACCAAAAGACAGGTCGAAAATATATCTGATATAGATACTGTGTCAGAGTGGGCAAGAGAAGCTTACGCACTTATAGGAATAAGTTATATTTCGGATTATGATGATACCGATATAGAAAATCCCGTACGCATATTAAAGCCTCAAAAGGCGGCAACAAGGAATGATGCGGCATACATACTTTATAATGCCGCAAGAAACGCACAGCTTTATCCCTCTGATTTAGCGGTGCAGTATGGTTTTGATAAGAAAATGCCCGTTATTGACGGCTCAACTTCGACTTATCCTTTTACAGAAGCAGTTTATACACAGCTTTTTTATAACGGAAAATCGCATAAGCAGTTCCCGAAAAAACATTCAAAAAGCCACGAGTCCTATCAAAAGCTTATAAACGGTGAAATTGATATGATGTTTGCTTCTGTATATCCTGCAAGTGATATCTTAAAGCTGGCAGAGGAAAAAGGCGTTGAATTAGAGCTTATCCCGATTGCTTATGACGCTATGATTTTCTTCACAAATGCCGATAATAGTTCAAATGGACTTACAAAAGAGCAAATCAGCAATATTTATGTGAACGATGCTTATGATAATTGGTCCGAGGTTGGCGGAAGTGATGCACTTTTATATCCTTACTGCAGAAATAATGACAGCGGAAGTCACGCACAGATGGAAAAGCATTTCTTAAACGGAAACGATATTCACCCCGAAGTGAAAAAAGAGACATCTTATACAATGTCAAATGTTCTGACGGATGTAATGGCGGCAAAAACAACTGAGCCGCTTGGGTATGGGCTTGGTTACAGTATATATTACTATTTTAATAATATGGATATGTTCTACAACACAAAAACAGAGTTAAAGCTTCTTGAAATAGACGGAATTTATCCAACAGACGAAACAATCGCAGACGGAAGCTATCCGCTTTCAAATAATACATATGTTGTTTTAAGAAAGGATACTCCGCTTGATTCTCCAGCACGGAAAATGGCAGAATTTATGCTTACCGAAGCAGGACAATACTGTGTAGAACAAGCAGGCTTCGGAAAACTAAGATAGGGCTTCGATAAAATGCCCGGAACGCATAAAGCATAAAAAAATATATTGAAATTGTTCTAATTTCATAATTTTGAGGAATAAACAAAAACGCTTTATGCTACGAACAAACTTCGCCTCTCGGCGTACCTTTGTACGCCTTCGGGTATCCCAAAGCTTTGCTTTGGCTCAGTTTGTCCGTTCTGGTCTATTTTCTCTTTGCCCTTTGGGCTTCGATAAAATGCCCGGAACGCATAAAGCTATTTAAAAACATATTAAATTTGTTTTAAATTTATACTTTTGCGGCAGAAACAAATAAGGCTGTGAATAGCAGATTTAAAAAATCGTTTTTCACAGTCTTTTTGTTTTTTTATGCTTTATGCGTTCTCGGACATTTTTTCACAGCCCTTTTATACTTTGTGTACCTTCAGTACATTAGTCGCCGAGCCTACCGGCATTCCGCTTGTTATTACAACAAGGTCATTTTTTTCTACATAATCTTTTTCAAATGCAATTTTTACTGCGTGTTCAAAAAGGGCATCAGTGTTTGACTGAAGCTGTGCCATAACCGGATAAACACCCCAAGAGAGAGCGAGCTTACGGTAAGTTTTTTCAAAAGGTGTTGCCGCAATGATAGGCATTTTTGGTCTGAATTTCGACATATCTCTTGCACTTTTTCCTGTTTTTGTAACAACTATTACAGCCCTTGCATTAAGGTCGTGCGCTGTGGTACATGCCGCATGGGAAATAGCGTCGGGTACTGTCGGCGCAGGGATATTGTTAGCAAAAAACTTCTTTTTATAATCTATGTCGATTTCAGTGGTTTTTGCAATTCTTGCCATAGTCTTTACTGCTTCAACGGGGTATTTTCCCACAGCAGTTTCACCGGATAACATAATTGCGCTTGTGCCGTCATAAACTGCGTTGGCAACATCGGAAGTCTCGGCTCTTGTCGGGCGTGGATTGTTTATCATTGATTCCAACATCTGCGTTGCAGTAATAACTCTTTTTCCTGCGCTGTAACATTTTGTAATCATCATCTTTTGTAAGGTTGGAAGAAGCTCGAAATCAATTTCGATTCCCATATCGCCTCTTGCAACCATTATACCGTTTGAAGCATCAATTATTTCATCAATGTTGTTAACGCCGTCGCGGTTTTCTATTTTTGCGATGATTTCAATATCGTTTCCGCCGTTTGCATCTAAAAATTTTCTCATCATGATTATATCGTCTGCTCTTCTTACAAATGAAGCTGCGATATAGTCAAAATCGTTTTCAATCCCGAAAAGAATATCCTTTTTATCAACCTCGTCCATATATGGCATATAAATATCAATTCCGGGGAAGTTAAGGCTCTTTCTGTCAGAAAGAACGCCGCCTACAACAACCTCACATTCTATTTCTTTTTCAGTTAAAGCAATAACACGCATTTCTAAGTTCCCGTCATCAAGAAGGATTCTGTCGTGCTTTTTAAGATCAAAAGGAAGCTTTTTGTAAGTTACGGAAACCTTATTTTCATTACCTTTTACATCTTCTGTGGTAAAGGTAAAGGTTTGTCCTTTTGTAAGCGTTACTTTTGAGTTTTCAAAGGTTTTTATTCTTACCTCCGGCCCTTTTGTGTCAAGAAGAAGCGCTACGGGGATTCCAAGCTCATCTCTTATTTTCTTAAAACTGTCAATTCTTTTTTTATGACTTTCGTAATCTCCGTGAGAAAAATTCAGTCTTGCAACATTCATGCCGGCAAGAATCATTTGTCTTAATATATTTTCATCATCGGTTGCAGGTCCTAAAGTACATACAATTTTAGTTTTTCTCATATTGTATCAGTTCCTTCCTTTATTAGCAGATAAACTAGCACATTTATTATATATTCAGGTTTGTATTTAGTATT
>CAZZPN010000036.1:0-10112 GCA_964655495.1 uncultured Oscillospiraceae bacterium | reverse complement strand
TACCTTGTTATATGCCGCCTTTTTAGGATTTTTAATCCATCCCATACCTTTCTTAAGATATGTCATGTATATCATAAATATAATATATAAGTGAAAATAGGGGAATTTACACAATTTATTCAATAGGGAATTTTAAAGTTACAGTTGTTCCGACATTGAGCTCACTTTCTACATTTACACCATAATCTGAACCGTACAGTAAAACAATTTTACTGTTTACATTTGTAAAACCTATATGTATATCTCCGATTTTAGGCTCTGCTAAAAGGCTAGCTTTTATTTCATTGAGCTTTTTAGGGTCTATTCCCGAACCATTGTCAGAAATTATTATTTCAAATGAATTTCCGTTTTCTTGTGCTGTTACATTGATAATTCCTCTTATTTCAATATCTTTAATTGCATATCTGAAGCAATTTTCCAAAACAGGCTGTATGCACATTTTTACCACTTTTTTTTCCATAAAGCTTTTGTCGATGGAAACATTAAAATCGAAGGTATCTCCCAAACGATTTTTCATAATTTTAATATATTCCAAAACTGCTGACATTTCTTGCGAAAGCTCAACAATCATAGGCTCAACCTTTAAGGTGTATCGCATTAATTTTGAAAGTGAGGATATTCCTTTACATACTTTATTGTTGCTTCCAAAAACCTCGTCTGACATAAGATAAAGAGTATTGAGAGTATTAAAAATAAAATGCGGATTAATCTGCCATTGTAATGCTTTTAATTGTGCAAAGCTGGAAATTTCCATTTTTGTGTTCAGCTCGTTACTCAGGCGTTCATTGGTAGATATAACGGTAAATATTTTTTCAGCAATTTTTTTTGTGTTTTCATCATTTGATAAATATTTAAGAGCGTTTTGAGATGAAGGATTTTCTATAAGCTCACCAATTTCTCTTATAGGCTTGTAATTTATTTTTGCAAAATATAAGGTGATAAAGGCAAAGAAGAGAACGCAAAGTCCAAGCAGAAATGCAATCTCAAGATATACTATAAGCTTTTTATAAAAGTGACCTTCTATTTCGCTTATCATTCCGTAATAAAAATTTCCAAAAACAGAATTGCATTTTACGACTGTATAATATTTGTTGCTTTCTTTTATAATACCGTTTTTGTTATGTTTTAATATAGATGTTATCTTAGAGTTATCAAGATTGGAATTATCAGAATAAAATACGGTTTTATCAGAATCATCAAAAATTACAATATCCTTGTCTTTTGCAAATTCCATACATCTATCTATATCGGAATTTATAATGATGCCACCGATAATTTCATTGTTTTCCATAACTTTATACACGCATGAGATTACCGTTCTTTGTTCACTGGTTTGTCTGCAAAATATTTTAGAGGCATTAGGTTCCATTTTTTCATATTCGCTTTTCCATGAAAAGTCAGTAAAATCCTTTTTAAAAGTTGTTCCCAGATTAGTGGTGACATATTTGGAATTTTCACCAAAAATATATATTGAATCTATATTAGAATTTGTTGTAACAACATTTTTAAGAAAGTTTACCATTTCTTTAGCTTTTGGAATATAAATATCTTTTGCAGCGTTTTCCAGTATTACAAATCTGGTATTATGATCTGAAGCGAAATATTCTGAAATCGAAATGTAATTTGAAAGCTGATTTTCAATTAAATTTGTAACATATTCAATTTCACTTTTCTTTGTTTCGATATTTTTTTTATCCAGGTCAGCAGCAAAATTATAGCAGATGAATATTCCCAAAATTACAACTATTACTGCAAATAAACTCCCTAAAAACACAACATTTTTAACAAAAAAATGACCTGTGCTTTTAATTTTATTAAAAAAATGATTTTTCATATAAGTACCGCCTTTTTTAATCGTTCACATTAGTTTGACCGAGAATAAAAGTAATATAATCCTTAGGTGAATATCCGCTGTATGCTTTAAATACTTTATAGAAATATTTAACATTGTTGTATCCGACTTTTTTAGCAATCTCATATACCTTATATTTATTTTTTTTCATAAGTTCTATTGCATTTTCCATTCTTACTCTAAGTAAATAATCACTGAAGTTTTCACCGGTATATATTTTAAAATTACTTGCAAAATACGATGGGGAAAGGTAAGTTACATCAGCAACTTCTTCTCTTGAAATATTTCTTGCGAAATTCGTCTGAATATATTTCTTTGCTCTTTCAATAGCCTCGGAAATACTGTTTTGATGTAAATCTGATCTGGTCGTTATTTCGTCGTAGAGCTGATCAACACTTTCAATTTCGTTATAATTGACAAAATCGGATAAGCCTAATTCTAAAAGAAGTTGTTTTATATTTCCGCTTTCAAAAACACTTTTTAATATGTGTTTCGCTTCTTTTTTGTTGTTCTCCTTTAAGTAGGTCATAAAGAGAAGTGATTTTTCTTTTATACTGCTGTTTTTGTTGAAATATTCAATAAGTTCGTATATATTATTGAAGGTTTCACTTTTCTTGTAAATTTTTACAGGCATCTTTAAAAGAATGTATATTTTGTTTGATATTTCACTGTAATTTAAAGATATTCCGGTATGATAAACAATATATTCAAAATAACCTTCGTCATTGCTTATGCAAAAAACGCAGTCATTTCCTATGAAACCTGCCATAAGATTATTCATTGCATTTTTTAATGATTCTTTATCATAGCACCATTTTTCTTTCAAAAAATTATCGTATTCTTCAATTCTTACAGCAACAATATCACAGGGGGTGTTTTCAATATCAAAAGGGAAAGAGAGTATTTTACTTTTTTCTATTTCATTTTTCAGCGCACTCGCACCTCCGTGTGCAATATTAACAAAAAAACACTCACGGGCTTCATACAATGTTCCCATATGATTAAAGACATTATTTTCATTTTTGTTGTCAAGCTCTTCTTTTATATTTATAAGCTGCTGTGAAAGTTCGTCAAGCTCCAAGGGCTTTAATAAATATTCTCTGACTTTATATTTGATAGCTTTTTTTGCATATTCAAATTCTTCATAGCCACTTATAATAATAACTATTATTTCTTTGAATTTTTTTGATATTAATTCTGCCAGCTCAATTCCGTTCATCCCTGACATCATTATATCAGTAAAAACAACATCAATATGAGTGTTCTCTAATACTTCAACAGCCTTTTTTGCGTTTTCAACGCTGTATATACAGAAAAATTCTCCGAAATTTCTTTTTATGTAATTGCTGATATAGTCTCTTGTATATTTTTCGTCTTCAACAATAAGTAAATTGTACATTCTACCGCCCCTTTACTTTTTATATACATACTCCTTTCTCATATTATAGTATACTATTTTGAATTTTTCAAGTGCAAAATTAGCCAAAAGATACACAAATTCAACTTTTTTATTATTTTTATTTTTTTATAAACTATTTGTTAATTCTGGCATACAAAAATATAAGTTTTTCGTTCATAGTGTATAAAAAAAGTCTTTAAGGTGTACTAAAAGTTGAATTTTTGACTGTTTTTTTCTTTTTGAAAATGGTAAAATTATAATAGAATAAAATACAACAAAAAGGAAGTTTAAACTATGAAAAAATTAAAGGTTATTTTAATTGGTGTAGGCAACAGAGGAAAAACTTACTCTAATATTATGGCAGACCTTCCTGAAAAATATGAGGTTGTTGCCGTTGCTGAAGCCATTGATAGCAGACGGAATGATGTTAAAGAGAAACACAATATTCCTGATAATATGTGCTTTTCTGACTGGAAAGAGCTTCTTGATTTAGGAAAAATTGCAGACCTTTGTGTTATCGCAACAATGGATAAAGAACATTACGAGCCTGTTTTAAAAGCGTGTGAGCTTAAATATGATGTTCTTCTTGAGAAACCTGTTTCAATTATTCCGTCTGAATGTAAAGAAATTGCTCTTTGCGCAGAGAAAAATAATGTTAAGGTAGTTGTTTGTACAGTTCTTCGTTATTCGCCTTTGTTTATGACACTCAAAAATATTATTGATGAGGGGAAAATTGGTGATATTGTTTCTATAAACCATGAAGAATGTGTTGGAAATATTCACCAGAGCCATAGCTTTGTAAGAGGAAACTGGGGAAATGAGGGAAGAAGTTCATGTATGCTTCTCCAGAAATCATGTCACGATACCGATATACTGCAATGGCTTATAGGGAAAAAATGTAAAAAAGTGCAATCTTTTGGTTCAAGAATATTTTTCAGAGAAGAAAATGCACCTGAAGGCTCGCCTGAATATTGTATAGAAGGCTGTCCTCACGCAGATAAGTGCCCATATAATGCAGTTGAGCTTTATCTTGGTAAGGATGCACCGGGCTGGTTTAAAACAACAGCAACCAGAGAAATGAATCCTACTGATGAAATGGTTGAACACGCAATAAGAACAACTCAGTACGGAAAATGTATTTTTAAATGTGATAACGATGTTGTTGACCATCAGACCGTGAATATGCTTTTTGAAGATGATGTAACAGTAACATTTACTATGAACGGCTTCAATAAAGGCGGAAGGTTTATACATATCATGGGAACAAAAGGCGAAATAAGAGCGTCAACTGAGGATAACGAGCCTATTAAGATTTTTGACTTTTTAACAAGAGAAACAACCGAAATTCCGATGTCAGGAAGAGATGGTATTTTGGGAGGTCATTTCGGTGGAGACACCGGTATCATAAATGCTTTATATGACTATTTGACAGGAACATATACAGGAAAATCAGTTCCTGAAATAAGAGAGTCAACAGATAATCATTTAATCGTTTTTGCCGCTGAAAAATCAAGAAAAGAAAATACAGTGGTAGACTTCGATGAGTATTATAATTCATTAAAATAGGATAGAGGAAGGAGAGAATTTTTTAATGAAAAAGAAAACAAAACAAATCGCGATTAAAGGCAATAAGGTGGATCAGGTTCAGTTTTTTATTTTGCAGCTTCCTGCACTTATACTGTTTTTTGTGTTTTGCTATATACCGATGTACGGAGCAATTATAGCATTTAAGGATTTCAGGCCAAAGCTTGGTATTTGGGGAAGCCCCTGGGTAGGACTTCGTAATTTTGAATTTTTCTTTGCGTCCCAGGATGCCGCAGTAGTAATAAGAAACACGTTACTCTATAATCTTACATTTATAGTTTTGCAGACAGCAGGCGCCGTAATTGTAGCACTTTTGTTATACAATCTCTCAAAGAGATGGCTTGTTAAAACATATAATACTATAATGATTTTACCAAAATTTATGTCAATCGTACTTATTTCATTTATAGTATACGCACTTTTAAATCCTGCATCAGGTATAGTTAATCAGATGATAAAATCTTTTGGAGGAAAAGGCATTGACTGGTACGCAAGACCAAACGCATGGCCGTTTATTCTGGTTTTTGTTCATTTGTGGCAAACAGTTGGGTGGAGTTCAATTATATATTATGCAGCACTTATGGGAATAAATCCTGAGCTTTTTGAAGCGGCAGAAATAGACGGTGCAAACAAATTTCAACAGACTATGAAAATCGCAGTGCCTGAAATAATGGGACTTATATCAATTCAGACTATTTTGGCTTTTGGAAGTATTTTCAGCGGTGATTTTGGTCTTCATTATCAGGTAACGAGAAATGTATCAATGCTTTATCCGACAACTGATATTATAAATACATATACATTCAGAGCACTCATGGGCGGTGATTTAACAAAGTCTTCAGCAGTAGGTCTTATGCAATCAGTGGTAGGTACAATACTTATTGTAACAGTAAACCTCTTTGTTAAAAAAATAAGTCCTGAAAACAGCTTGTTCTAATTGAATAATACAGAAAGGAGAAGAAAAAGATGAATAAAAATAAGGCAAATAAGAAAAAATTCAGATGGGGACAGCTTTGGCTTAATGTATTTTTCATAATAGCAAGTGCGACTTATATATTACCGCTTATACTTATGCTTTCAATTTCAGTATCCTCGGAATCCGCAATAACAAAATACGGATATTCATTCTTTCCGAGAGAATGGGGCTTTGACGGATACAGAGCAGTTTTTAATAACCCGAAACAACTTCTTGATTCATATAAAGTAACAATAATATTTTCAGTAACAGCAACATTTTTATCAATACTTATAAAGGCTTTGGCTGCATACCCACTTTCAAGAAGCAATTATAAGCTTAAAAAGCCCATAACGATGTTTATGTTTATCACAATGCTTTTTTCAGGCGGTATGGTACCAAGCTATCTTTTAAATACAAAGTATCTGCATCTTGATAATACAATCTGGATATACATAATACCCGGACTTGTAGCAGCATGGGATATATTTATAATGAGAACATTTTTCCAGGGATTGCCTGACGGCTTGGTTGAAGCCGCAAAGGTAGACGGTGCGAGCGAATTTCGTATTTTCTTCCAGATGATACTACCGCTTTCAACACCTGTATTGGCATCACTTGGCTTTATGTATTTAATAGGAAAATGGAACGACTGGTCAACCTCGATGGTCTATATAAGAGATAACGAGTTATATTCGCTGCAGTATTTATTACAGAGAATACTTAGAGAAGCAGAATACTTAAAGACGATGGCAAAAGATGGAATGCAGCTTATAGATCAGGAGCCACCGACAGAAACACTTCGTTATGCGATGGCGGTCTTAGCAGCAGGACCTATGATGATAATATTCCCGTTTTTCCAGAAATATTTTGCAGCAGGGTTAACAATTGGTTCAGTAAAAGGCTAAGCCTTTTACAGACCAATTGTAACTATGATTGTTTCGCAAAACAATCATATCATAACTTGCACTTTAGTGCAATTTAAACTCTAAACTGTAAACGGTACGGCGTGGAAGCCGTACCCTACAGAATTTTAAAAATGCGAAACAAGTTGTGATTTTTCAGCTAAGGCTGAAAAAGTTTAGAGTTATGGATTTTGCTGACGCAAAGTGTTAATTCGTAAAAAATAATTTAATATAAAATTAAAAAAAAGAAAGGAAAATGCTTTATGAAAAAAGCCAAAAGAATACTTTGTGCTTTGTTAGTATTAACAATGGCACTTGGTATGGTAGGATGTAAAGGCGGAAGTAATTCAGCCGAAAACAGTGAAGAAGTTACTCTTACATGGGTAATGCAGGGACCGGGTAAACAGACAGACTCCGAAAGAGTTTGGGAAAAGGTTAATGAAGATTTAAAGAAATATGACGGACTTTCCAATGTTAATCTTGAAATGGTAATTATTCCGGGTGCAGATTACGCTCAGAAAGTAATGCTTATGCAGACAAGTGGAGAAAAAATGGATATCTTGGGAACATATGGACTCAACTTCGCAAAAGAAGCAGGAAAAAATGAATCATACCTTGATATTACAAATCTTCTTGATGAGTACGCTCCTGATGTTAAAAAGGAAATTCCGGAGTGGGTAATGGAGTTAGGAAAATATAACGGAAAGCAGTACATAATTCCTAATTATCAACAGATGTCAATGCCAATGTGGGGATACAAGTTTGACAAAGCTAATGCAGACAAATATCTCGACTTGGATGCCTTGAATGCTGCACTTTCAAAAAGTGATATTTTAACAAAAGAAATTCTCGATGTGTTGGAAGACTATATGACAAAGCTTAAAGCTGCAGGGAAATTAAACTTAGGTTTAAAACCGATTGAAGGCTGGGCATCAAGAGGCTATGGTCAGATAAACAACAATATAAACTATCCTTACAGATACGAGGCAGATAAGGTTACCGTTGAAACATTACTCGAAAGGGATGTTTATAAGCTCTACTCAAAAAGAATGACAGAATTTTATAAAAAAGGATTTATAAGAGAAGATGTTTTGTCAGCTGAATTATCACAGGGACATTACGATATTCAGCTTGCACAGTATCACAAATATATAAACGATAATTTGAATTCAGATTTGGAAGAAAAAGATTATGTAGTTGTTATTCCTACTGCTGATAAGTTCTACGGTCCTACAACTTCAGCAGCAGGCGGAAACGGTATAACATCAACTTGTGAAAACCCTGTTGAAGCTATGAAGTTTCTTGATTTAATGTACACCGAAAAAGGAAAAGAGCTATACAGAACACTTACCTTTGGCTTTGAAGGTGAACACTACAACAAGGTCGGTGAAGACAGAATTGAAGCAACAGGATATTCAACAAGCCAGGACGGAAAATACGGACTTAATAAATGGCTTGTAGGTAATACAGCACAGGCATATGAAACATTAGCTGACCCTGAAGGCTGGAATGATTATGTATTTAATGATTGGAACGCAAATATGGTTCCTTCAAAGCTTGTAGGCTTACAGTTTGATACAGAGTCTATTTCAACTGAAATGGGACAGGTGTCAGGCGTAATCGCTTCATACAACGACAGACTTATG
Source organism: uncultured Oscillospiraceae bacterium (assembly GCA_964655495.1). Taxonomy (GTDB): domain Bacteria; phylum Bacillota; class Clostridia; order UMGS1840; family UMGS1840; genus UMGS1840. The sequence continues at coordinate 1,771 of CAZZPN010000036.1, read as the reverse complement.
GGCGGCTCGATTGAAGATTGGGACGCAACCTATAATGAAGCAATCCAAAAAATGAAAATTGCAGGCAGAGATAAGGTTGTTAACGAACTTCAGAGACAGGTAGATGAATTTTTAGGTCAATAAAAATTCATCAGCTATGATTGTTTCGCAATCATATCATAACTTAGCCGTAGGCTAATCATAACTGTAAACTCTAAACTAAAAAAATTGGAGCCTTGCGAAACAAGTTATGGATTTTCGATTTCATCGAAAAAGTTTAGAGTTATGAATTTTGCCTGACGGCAAAATGTTAAAAATTTTAAAAAATTTTTATAAATGGAGGAATACAAATGAAAAGAAAAATTTTATCATTATTACTTACTTTTTGTTTAGCTTTAATTCCGGGAATTTGTGTTAGTGCGGAAAGCACTGCTACAGCAACAGGCGCAGAAATGTACATGGTAGACTTAGCCGGTGGCGGCTACCTGACAGGCGATATTTTCTATGATGAAAACGAGGCAGCAGACAGCGATATCGGTGTTTATTCAACGGTTTATGCGACAGCTGACGGAGCATCATCCGCTACATCAATAGGCTCAAAAAAAGTTGCATTTGAAAGAGCAGATTTTTTGAGCAGTAAAAACCTTAACAAAGAAACAGGAATTTTATCTTATAGCGATAATGAAAGAAAAGTTGCTTATTACAGCGGTACAGGTTATGGAAACTATCAGCATGAATATGTATCAAATGCTGATTTCAGAGCTTATTTAGGTGATACAGCTCTTACATTTGATGTAAAAAATATTGTAGCAGGAGTACCAAGTGTTGCTATGCTCAGTGAGGAAATCGCTGACCTTGACGAAACAACCTATAATTATACAATTTCAGATGTTTTCAGCGGAAAGCCTGTAAAATATCTTACTCTCCTTGTTGCACAGCCAAGAGGTGGAAAGAGTCAGACTATTCAGATAGACTATACAGACGGAACGCAGGAATTAACTTATGTTACATACGGTGCTGCAGAGGCGCTTCAGACACTCGGTTCAGAATCAGCTATGCAATCTCCGATGCAGTCAGCAATGTGGTACATAGATAATGGTGTATGGACAAAAAACAATGCTGAAAGTCAGAAAAACTCTATCAGAATCGGTGCCGGTGTAATAGACACAGCTAATAAAGGAATAAAATCTGTTACAGTTTGGGTTTCTGACAGGCATCAAACTCATAACACAGGTACCGGCAGTAAATTTAATAAAGCATATAATATTCCTATCCTTGCTATGACAGAGGTCTTGTCAAATAATGCTGATTTGGAAGCTGAAATTTCAAAATTAGTTAAAGGCGGTACTTATTCTGAATTTGATTGCTTAACAGAGTCAGACGGAAGAAAGTATATTTTAAAGGGCAGAAAAGCTAACGATACAACAGGATACAAAAATGGTGTTTATAACCATTTTTATGCCAATGTTGAATACGATGCTATCAATCATATAAATGATAATTATGACCAGGCTGAAAAGGCGTTAGAATTAAAAGCTATTCTTGATGAAAGAGGCTACACAATTTCAGATGCTGAGCTTCTTGAAAAGCTTACAGCACTTGAAACACAGTATAATAGTGCACAGCCATATATGGTAGATTTATCAAGCTATTTTGCAGATAATTCTCAATCAAGAGATATTTTTGTTGACGGTGACGAGGGTGCAGATGCAAATATCGGATTGACTGCAAGCACTGCAAAAGTAGAAGGTGGTGAGAATGAAAGTGATATCTACGCATTTGACAGAAGCAT
>CAZZPN010000035.1:0-10238 GCA_964655495.1 uncultured Oscillospiraceae bacterium | reverse complement strand
TTTTAAAAAGCGTTCTTTCGGAAGATGAATATGTTTATGAAACAGGTTATTACGGCGGTTATTTTTCGTCCTTATTCGGTGAAGCTGAAAGTACCTTTGATTACGACTATGACGGTTGGCAATTCAGAATAAACGGTGAGAAATCTGATGTAGGCGTTGATGCTTGCGAAGTCAATGACAATGACGAGATTCTCTTTTACTACGGGCCGATGAGCATTGCTTATCCTGACACACCAACAGTAACTTACAAAAACGACGCTTTTGAAATCGCATTTACTTACGAAAAAACCACCTATGACGCAGAATGGAATCCAAGTGTTGAAACTGTACCTCTTGACAAGTTAGAGGTTACATGGTATTATCAAGGCGAAACCACAGCTCAGTTTACAACTGATGATAACGGAAAAATCTCAGTTCCGCTTTCTCAGGCAGAAGCAGGTAATCACCGCATTAAAATTGATAAAAGAGGCGAAGCAAAAAAGGATGAAACCTTTGTTCCGCTTGTTGTTCCCTTTGCGCCCGATTATTATATAACTATTCCGACTGTACAGCAGCCTTCTCCAAGCGTTTCTTCAGGCTCAAGCGGTCCGAGCTATATACCAATCACAAAAAAAGAAGAAGAAAAAAACGAAGAAGAAAAAGATAGTACCACAGAAGAAAAAATTGAAGAAATTGAAGAAAAAGAAGAACCCAAAAAAGAAGAGGCGGAAATAAAAAATAATTTTACAGATATAAAAGACCACTGGGCAGAAAGCTATATTAAAAAGCTCAGCGAAAAAGGCTATATTAACGGTAAAACAGAAGAAAGCTTTGAGCCTGAGGCATTCATTTCAAGAGCAGAATATATTTCTATTCTTTACAGAATGAGCGAAGATAAAGATTTTGAAATAAAAGAAGAATTTGACGATGTTAAAAAAGATGACTGGTTTTTTGAAGCAGTATGCTGGGCAAAAGAAAAAGGTATTATAAACGGTACTTCCGAAAATGCCTTTTCTCCGACAGAAAATATCACAAGAGAGCAAATCGCTGTTGTTTCTGCAAAATACATAAGCTATAAAAAGCTTGAATTACAGGAAACAAAAGACATCAAAAAATTCAGCGATGAAGCTGAAATTTCTTCGTGGGCTTACGAATATACTGTCTTGCTTTCTCAGTTTGGGATTATATCAGGAAACGAAAACGGTGGCTTTATGCCGAAAAACAACACAAAAAGGGCAGAAGCCGCAAAAATACTTTCATATCTTATAAGAGAATAAGAGGTTTAGTTTATGAAAAAAACTCTCGCCATTTTTTTAGTAATTTTGTTATTTTCCCACCCCGCCCTTGCGCTTGATGCTTCCGATTATAAAAACGAGCTTAACAGCCTCTCTTTATACACAAAAAGCACCGTTACAAATCCTCTCCCTGCAAGTGTGGGCGGAGAATGGGCAGTTGTGGGATTATCGCAGACAGAAGATATTTCAAGTGAATATTTTGATAAGTACACCACCAATTTGTCAAATCTTTTAAAAGAGAAATCGGGAAAGCTTTCCGAAACAAAGCACACAGAATATTCAAGAGCGATAATTGCTTTGACTGCAATAGGAAAAAATGCAACTGATTTTTACGGATATAATCTTGTTACGCCCGTTTTAGATTACGAAAAAACGGCAAAGCAAGGCGTAAACGGTGCGATATGGGCATTAATTGCACTTGAATGTGGAAATTATTATCCCCAACAAAAAGAATTAAGAGAAAAATATATAAATAAAATTCTTTCTATGCAAGGCGAAAACGGAGGCTTTTCTTTATCGAAAAGCTTCCAGCCCGACCCCGATGTTACCGCTATGGCACTTCAGGCACTTTCGTTTTATAAAAATGATAAAACTATTTTATCAGCAATAGAAAAAGGACAAGCTTTTCTCTCTAAAATCAAAAACTTTCCGTCGTGCGAAAGTGTTTCCCAAGCTATAACAGCACTTACCTCATTGGGAAAAAACAGTGCAGATTTGGAAATACAGCGTCTTTTAAATATCCTTTATACATTTCGCTGTGAGACAGGTGGTTACTGCCATCAGCTTTATGAAACCAAAGCAAACCAAATGGCAACAGAACAAGCACTCTGCGCCCTTGCTTCCTTGAAAAAAGCTGACGAAACATCAGGGTGGTTGTACAGCCTCAAAAAAGACCTTTGGTATTATCAGTATAGCTCAAAAATCACAAAACTTCCGTATGCCAATAAGATTTATCCCGTTAATAAAGCACCCTTTTCTGAAGCGAAAGTTTTTTTCAACGAATGTATGAATTCTATAAAAAAATAAGCTTTTAGCCGAACGCTATAAGAAGTATATATAAAATCATAAAATAAGGAAAAAAATATGAAATCAAAATTTTTTAAAATAGCAGGTTTTACAATAGCTTTCATTGTTTTAGTTTTTTTCTTTTTTCAGGACTCTGTACCAAAAAAAGAGGCTGCAAAAAATTCTTCGGTAGAAATTTCGGATACCACTACATCACCAAAAGCCGAGAAAAAAGAAAACGAAGAAGAACAAAAAAAAGAAACTGAGGTTATTATTGAAAAAAACGAAAAAACAGAAAAAAATAAAAATAATCTTCCGACCACAAATCATTCTTCGGAAAATTCAGTAACAACTGAAGAAAAAACGCCTATACCTGCACCGGAAGAAAACAATTCACTTTATTGCACATTAAGCGTTGATTGCACAAATATATACGATAACATTTCTGACTTTCCCGAAGAAAAGAAGATACTTCTTCCAAATGACGGATATATCCTGCCTCCTTTAAAAATTGAATTTAATGAGGGTGAGAGTGTTTTTGATGTTTTAAAAAGAGAATTAATTGAAAGAAAAATACATTTTGAGTTTTCAGAAGCAGCATATAATTCTGCTTACATCGAGGGAATAAACAACATCTACGAATTTGACTGCGGAGAGCTTTCGGGCTGGGTTTACAGCGTGAATGGCATTGTTCCCCAATACAGCTGTTCCGAATATAAAATAAAAAACAATGATATTATAAAAATTATATATACCTGCAATCTCGGAAAAGACATAGAGTAAAAAGCATTTATTAAAGAAGGAAAGGAGCGATAAATATATGAACAGATTTAAAACCTATCACCCCATTTCAAATTTTATATATTTTTTTGCTGTAATCCTTTTTTCCATGCTTTTCTGGAATCCTTTTTTGATTGCATTATCAGTTATCTGCGCTTTTATGTATTCGCTGAAATTAAACGGAAAAAAAGCACTTCGTTTCAATCTTATTTATGCGCTCCCTTTTTCACTTTTTTGTGCAATTCTGACACCGATTTTCAATCACGAGGGAGCGACGATACTCGCTTATTTTCCAAATCAAAATCCACTTACGAAGGAAGCTTTATACAGTGGGCTTACTTCGGGCGGAATGTTGATGTGCGTTTTTTTGTGGTTTTCATGCTTTAATACAGTTATGAACTCAAGTAAATTCGTTTATCTGTTCTCAAAAATTTCGCCGTCTCTTGCGCTTATTTTGTCGATGGTTTTGGGGTTTGTTCCGAAATTTAAAAATCAGTTTAAGAAAATAGCGGAAAATAAGCTCCTTTCATCCACAAATGATGCACCAAGAGGAATAAAGGAAAAAACAATGTTTTATTCCAAAGTTTTATCTGCACTTATGACTTGGGCGCTTGAAAATTCACTCGAAACGGCTGAAAATATGAAAAGCCGGGGTTACGGAATTAAAATCACGAAAAAAAGAACATTTTTCACGCCTTACGAATTTAAAAAACGAGACGGTATATTCGTTTCTTATTTTCTCTTTTTTACTGTTTTTTTCGTTATTGGGATAGTAAAAGGAAAGCTGAACTTTAACTTTTATCCGCTTATCTCTTATCCCGCTTTCGATTTTTATACCATAAGCATATATGCCTCATTTTTTATTATATGTATTTCCCCATTTATCTGCGAAAGGAGGAGAAAAAATGCAAAACGAAATACTGAAAATTGAAAATTTATCTTTCGCTTACAAAAAAGAAAAATATGCTCTTTCGGGTATCAGCTTTTCGGTAAAAAAAGGGGAGTTTCTTCTTATTGCCGGAAATTCCGGTTGCGGAAAAACAACTCTTTTAAAGCTTTTAAAACCTCTCATAAGTCCTGTGGGAAAAAGAGAAGGCAGCATTTTTTTTGAAGGTGAAGACTTGTTTTCACACTCCCCTTCTTTTCAGGCGCAGAAAATAGGGTTTGTCGCTCAAAATCCCGAAAACAGTATTGTAACCGATGAAGTGTGGCACGAGCTTTCGTTCGGCCTTGAAAACCTCGGTATAGAAAGCTCCATCATTCGTTCAAGAGTAGCGGAAATTTCTGCTTTTTTTGGCATCGAAGAATGGTTTAACAAAAAAACTTCCGACTTATCGGGCGGACAGAAGCAGATATTGAGTCTTGCTTCAGTTATGATTATGAAACCCGATATTCTTATACTTGACGAGCCGACAAGTCAGCTTGACCCGATTGCAGCAAGAGAGTTCCTTTCTCTTTTGACAAGAATAAACAAAGAGCTTACCACAACGGTCATTCTTTCAGAACACAGACTTGAAGAAGCTTACAGTATAAGCGACAGGATTATTATACTTGAAGACGGAAAAATAATTTCCGATGCACCCCCCAAAAAAACCGGCTTCAACTTAAAAAAAGCTAATTCTAGAATGTATCACGCCCTTCCCGTTGAGGTAAGGTGCTTTTGTGATATCGAAAAAGAAGGAGACTGCCCTGTAAGTATAAAAGAAGGCAGAGAATGGTTTTTGAAAAAAGAGATTCTTTCAAAAATTAATGTTGAAAACGATAATAAAAAACCGGATGAAATTGCAATCTGTGCAAAAGATATATATTTCAGCTACGAAAAAAACGAAAAAGACGAAAAATCATCAAAAGATATTTTAAAGGGTTTTTCACTTACAGTTCCAAAAGGCTGTTTTTATGCAATTTTAGGGAGCAACGGAAGCGGCAAAACAACTGCTCTTAATGTTCTTTGCAGGGTTTTAAAAATGCAGGAAGGCACATTAAAAGTAAACGGAAAAATTGCTTGTCTTCCGCAAAATCCACAGGTTATTTTTGAAGCTGACTCCGTTTTTGAGGAGCTGGAAAGTGTATATGAAGAAAAAAGTAATGTTGACGGTATTTTAAATATGGCTTCTCTTTGCCAAATTACCGATATTTTAAACGCTCATCCTTACGATATTTCGGGCGGAGAACAGCAAAGAACTGCTCTTGCAAAAATTTTACTTCAAAACCCCGATATAATTCTTCTTGATGAGCCAACAAAAGGACTTGACGCACATTTTAAAGCTATCTTAGGAGAGATGATAAAGAGTTTAAAAGAAGATGGTAAACCCATCATTTGCGTATCGCACGACATTGAATTTTGTGCAGAGTATGCCGACAGATGTGCATTATTTTTTGACGGAAAAATTATAACCGAAAATGAAAAAAGAGCGTTTTTCAAAGAAAAAATGTTTTATAAAACAAGCGCAAGTCGCATCGCAGAAGGTATCTGCGACGACATAGTTACAAAAGATGATATTATATATGTCCTTACCGGAAAAAAAGAAGAAAACAAAGAAAAAAAAGAAAATGAAGAAATCAAAAATACTCTATCATTCGTAAAAGAAAAAGAAGAAACCAAGAAAAATGAAAAAAATGAAGAAAAGCGAGCAAAAAAAATAAACATAAAAAACATTTTTCTTTCTGTGCTATCACTTATTATTTTTATAATGACAACAGTTATTTTTAAAGACCGCTTTGAAATGTACAGTATCGAAAACACAATTTTTCAAGGTGTAAGTATTTTGGAAGTATTTTTTGTTTTTTATTTTCTGCTCCCGAAAAAAGCACCTGTTTCACCTCCCGAAAAAAGCAAAAAAGGCAAAAAAAACAAAAAATCAGACAGAAAAAAATCAATAAAGAATATACTTCTTCCGATTCTTTTTCTGATAATTGTTATACTGACTGTTATTTCGGGTGTATATGTGTTTGATAACAGAAAATACTATTTTATAAGCTTAGCTGTCATCCTTGAGTTGTTTTTATTTTTTATCAGTTCATTTGAAAGAAAAGAAAACAAATTAAAAGAGCTTGTCATATTAAGTGTAATTTGTGCGATAGGCGTTATGGGAAGAATTATATTTGCACCTTTTTCACAGTTTAAGCCTGTTTGTGCCTTTGTTATTATTGCCGGAAGCTGTTTCGGTGCAGGCGGCGGTTTTTTATCGGGCGCGATTATAGCATTTATATCAAATATGTACTTTTCTCACGGCCCCTGGACTCCCTGGCAAATGCTTACTTTTGGAATTATAGGCTTTATTTCAGGACTTATTTTCAAAAGAATCAACATAAAAAGTAATTTTGCAGTATCGCTATACGGCTTCTTTGCAACCGTTATTATATACGGCGGAATTATGAATCCTGCATCTATACTTTTATATGAAAAAAATGTAACTTTGGAGATGCTGTTGGTATCATATATGCCCGGGTTACCTATGGATATAGTACACGGAATTTCAACCTTTTTCTTTTTGTGGTTTTTGTATCAGCCTATGAAAGAAAAAATAGAGAGAGTAAAAAATAAATATATAAATTAATATTATAAAAAAACAAGGATTGCCACGATAAAAAAGGCAATCCTTTAATCTTTATTTTTCATTAAAAAATTCAAATATTCTCTTGGCGGTCGTTTTCGGGACAACCTTTGAAAGCTCCTCTTCGGTGGCTTCTTTAATTTTGGTCATTGTCTTAAAGTGGTTATAAAGCTTCTTCATCGTTGCTTTCCCCACACCTTCAATGGATAAAAGCTGAGATTGTGTTGCGGTGAGAGTGTTTCTTTTTTTATGATAATTTATTGCGTTTTTGTGAGTTGCTTCGTCTATTTTTGCAATAAAAACAAACATATCTTTTGATTCTTTTATGTTAAGTGTGCAGCTTGAGTTTGTAAGGTCTTTTACTTTATGCTTATCGTTTTTTACCATACCGAACACCGGTATATCAAAGCCGTATTTCATAACAGCTTCTTTTGCTACACGCACCTGCCCTTTTCCGCCATCCACAAGTATAAGGTCAGGCGTATCGCAAAAGCCTTCGGTCTGTTCCTTTAAGTTTCTTAATCTTCTCTCTAAAACCTCACCCATATTTGCATAATCGTCCGAGCCGTTTGCACCTTTTATAATAAATGTACGCTTCTGACTCCGGGATAACGCTCCGTTTTCAAAAACAGTCATTACACCTACTGCATTTGCGCCTGAGGTATTTGACATATCATAGCTTTCTATTCTCACAGGAAGCCTTGGGAGAGCAAGCTTTTCCTTAAGCTCAAAAAGAATATCGTCTATTTTTGTTTTGAGCCTTAATTTTATAGCTTCGATTGCGTTTAGCTGTGCAACCGTAACAAGTCCTTTTGAGAATTTGCCCCGTGCGTTTGAAAATATGGTTTCATGACCTGAAAGCTTTGAGACAGTTTCACTAAGATATGAAAAATCAGCTTCATACTCTGTGTTTATATTTATAACTATTCTTTTTGGTATATCTTCTTTTGTGAGGTAATACTGCTCGATAAAAGAGTTCACAAGCTCCTCGTCGATAATATCGGAACTGTTTGGAAAAGTGTAGCTGTTTTTTGAATTGATAATCCCCTGCTTTACTCTTATAACACTGACAGCACTGATTGCTTCATCACGGTAAAAAGAAATAACATCAATATCAATTTTCTTAACTGTTACCACATGATATTTTTGCGCAAACTTCTCAACAACATTTATCTTATCCCTCATTATTGCCGCATTTTCAAAGTCAAGCTTTTCGCTGTACATATTCATTTTTTCTCTTAATGAAGGCAGCAGCGAATGAAGATTTGAGTTTAAAGCATCAATAGCTTTTTCCACATTTCTGTCATACTCTGCCTTTAAAATTCTTTGTGAGCATGGTGCCGTACAAGCTCCTATATGATAATTAAGACATTCCCTTCTTTTTTTGGACGATAAATCATAAGAACAGGTACGCAGTTTAAACTCTTTTGAAACAAGCTCAATAATCTCTCTTACAGTAGCGGCATTCATAAAAGGCCCGTAATATTTATTACCGTCTTTTTTTACTAAGCGGGTAAGCGAGAGATAAGGAAACTTATCTGTGAGATTTACTTTTATAAAAGGATATGTTTTGTCGTCTTTTAAAAGAATGTTATATTTAGGCTTATATTTTTTTATAAGATTGTTTTCTAAAATAAGAGCATCATTCTCGGTTTTTGTAAGGATATAGTCAAACTCAAAAACATTCATGACCATAAGCATGGTTTTTCTGTTGTTTGGTTTTCCTATAAAATATTGAGAAAGTCTGCTGTGAAGTGCCTTTGCTTTACCAACATAAATAACCCGGTCATTTATATCTTTCATAATATAAACTCCGGGTTTTTTAGGGACAAGCTTCAGCTTTTCTCTGTGCTTCTCGATATAATTATTATTCATCTGAAACGCTGGCTGAAACGGCCTGTTTTACTGATGAGATTTTATCTAAAAGAGTATCTGACTCTTTATATGATTCGCTTAACTGATTATATGCTTTGTAAACTGAATCTCTCAAATCAATTGTAATACTTTCTGCCTGAGAAAGAAGACTTGAAGCATATTCCTGTGCATTTAATCTGTATGTATTTATTTTGTCTTTTGCACCTTCGATCATTTCGTTTGCTTCATCCTCTGCAGCATGGCGGATTTCAATAGCTTTCATTTCAGCATCCTTTATAGCTGCATCAGCCTGCTGTTTTGCAATTTTCAAAATTTCAGTTTCGTTAACCATCATAGCTACCTTCTGATTAGCTGTTTCGATGATTCCGTTTGCTTCCTGGCGTGCTTCGGAAATAATTCTTTCTCTTTCCTTTTTAACATACTGCGCCTGCTTTATTTCTTCAGGAAAATGAAGACGGAACTGCTGAATAACCTCCCACACTTCTTCCCTGTCAATCATACACTTATTTGTAAGCGGTACTTTTGAAGATGTTTCAATTATTTCTTCGAGCTCTTCTATTAAAGTCTGTAAATCCATTTTTTAGGTCCTCCTATATTTTTTTTGATAGTTTATTTAAAATTTCATTTTCTATTTCTTTGGGAACAAGCGTCGAAAGATCGCCGTTGTACCGCGCAAGTTCCTTAACGATGCTTGAAGATAAAAACATATATTCCTGGCTTGTGGTAAGAAAAAAGGTTTCTATCTCATCAGCCTGGCTTTTGTTTGCGAGCGCCATCTGAAATTCGTATTCAAAGTCAGATAGGGCTCTTAAGCCTTTAATAATAACCTTGCAGTTATTCTGTCTTGCAAAATCAACCAAAAGTCCGTTAAAGCTCACTGCTTCAACATTCTTTAAATGCTTTGTTGTCCTTTTTATAAAATCTACTCTTTCCTCTACCGAAAACGCAGGCGACTTAGAACTGTTTTTTAAAACACCTACAATCACTCTGTCAAACATTTTTGACGCTCTTGTTATTATATCAAGATGCCCGTTCGTAAGAGGATCAAAGCTTCCCGGATAAACTGCTGTAATCATATGCTAACGAAAACTCCTATTTTTATTTTGATTCTGCCGTATGACTTTTCTTTGATAATTTCAATGCACGAAGGTATTTTATATTCCTCGTCTCCGTCGCTCTCCATTATAACAAGGGCATCCTCGCATAAAAGACTTCTTTTTGTAAGAAGCTCTAACGAAGTATCAATATACCCTTTATGGTACGGCGGATCAAGAAAAACAAGTGAATATTTTTTTGTGGTTTTCTTTAAAAAAGAAGAAAAATCTTCTTTATATACCTGCGCATAGTCCGAAAACCCGCATTTTTTAAGGTTTTCCAAGACGGTTTTTGTTTCTGTATCAACAAAGTCACATTTTATCTGATAACGGCTCACAGCTTCAATCCCCATCGCACCACTTCCGGAAAACAAATCGAGAGCTTGTTCACCCGGACTAATAAACTGAATCATGCTGAAAATTGCCTGCTTCACCTTGTCAGTAGTCGGCCGTACGGATAAATCATCGGGAGTTTTTAAGACAGCTCCCCTTTTTATTCCGCTTGTAACCTTCATGCTAAAATACACTGCTTTCTTTGGAATTTTAGTGTTAATATAGAATTATTATATTACATTCTATATTCTAACATATAAATGTTTATTTGTAAAGTTTTTTTGTCAACTTTTTTGAAAAAATTATCTTATAAGTCAGGCTCA
>CAZZPN010000034.1:7385-10436 GCA_964655495.1 uncultured Oscillospiraceae bacterium | reverse complement strand
CAAGGTCTTTTACAACCTTGAAGTTTACATCTGCTTCAAGCAAGGACAAACGGACCTGACGCATCGCAGTTTTTACATCATCGGGAGTTAATTTTCCTTTATGCCTCAGTGATTTAAAGGCTTCGTCAAGCTTTTCTCTTAATGAATCAAACATTTCCGCTTCTCCCTTCTAAAAAATATTTTCTATAATATTAAGTTGATTTTCAGCGTTTTCAAGCTCATTTTTTTTAATATAATCCTTTAATTTATCGCAGGATTTTTTGAGCTGAAGGCTTTTTTCGTTTATTTGCAGGATTTTTTCAAACTTTTTGATTTTATCTGTTCCCTGCTTTATATTTTCATAGACACCTTGTCTTGAAATCTGAAGATCCTCGCCGATTTCAGCCAGCGAGTAATCGTTATTGTAAAAAAGCTCCATTGATATTCTTTGCTTTTCGGTAAGAAGCTCTCCGTAAATATCCAGAAGAACAGTCATATTCACATCTATCACAAAGAGCACCTCCAAATTATCAATAAAACACGCCTGTCTATCAATAAAAAAACCTTTACACCTGAGTTATTATACTACATTTATCTAATGTTGTCAAGAGTTTTTTTGATTTTGTGTAAAGATTTTTTTATTTACGCATATTTTCTTTTAAATGATATAAAAAACCTGTAACCACAAAAAAGCAGTTACAGATTTTGAAGTGATTTTTTAATTACGGAGCATCATGTGTATTTGATGATTCAATTACTTCATAATATGCCCAATGTGTCGGGAGGTTATCAGGGAACATAATAAGTCCTTCGGTTGATTTTCCACCAAATTCTTCGTTGGCTTTTCTTCCGAGCATCCTGTTTACGATTGTAACAGTTTCTGTTCTCTTGATATTTTCATCCGGTCTGAAAGTACCGTCTTCATAACCCTGTACCCAACCGTGTTCTGCAGCAGAATTGATATTCTTATATGCCCAATGAGAAGCAAGAACATCTGTAAAGCTCTTGTCCTGTGTTGAAGTAAGTCTGTCATATCTTGAAGCTATTGTAGCAAATTCTGCTCTTGTAATATAGTTGTTTGGTCTGAATGTACCGTCTTCATAGCCGTTTACTATTCCCGCATTCTCCATAAAAGCAACTGCTGTTGCAAACCAGTCATCTTCTGATACATCCGAGAATGATGTTTCCGCAGAATAGTCAACATTCATCTTCTTGATTGTTATTCTTGAGAAAATAGTCGCAATTTCTGCTCTTGTTACAGGCGTTTCCGGATTAAAGCTTCCCAAATCATCGCCCTGAATATAAGCAATATGCTCTGTAATAAGACCGTGTGCTACAACATATGTTTCATCAGCAATGATACTTGTAACGCCATTTTCATCAACAGCAATCGCTTTAACGGTAGTATTGTTTAAGATAGCAAACGGTTTTTCATAAAGAACAGTTGAACCTGTTGGATTTCCGTCTCTGCCAAATGTCGGTTCTGTTCCGTCTAATGTATAATAAATTTTATCTCCTTTTTTTGATGAAAGCGTGATTTCCTGTCCACTTTGAACAGTTCCGCTTTCGGGGATAACAGAAATATCCACACCTTCAACCTTGTAATCATAAGTCTTAGCATTAGATTTTGTTTTGAAATTAGAAGTTACTGCAACAGTTTTAATCTGAACATCATCATTGATAACTATCGGATTTTCATATATTTTTGTTGTATCTTTAGGGTTTCCTTTTTCATCAAATTCCGGTTCTGTTCCGTCTGTTGTATAATAGATAACGGCATTTTTTACATTAGATGAAAGCTCTATCTCTGTACCTGCAGGATATGTACCTGACTTTTTATCAGCATTTACAGTAATAGTAAACGCACTGCCACCGCCACCACTCGGTGCCGGAGCGTAAATTCCTGCTGTCGCAGTATTAACACCGGTATATTCTTGCTTTGTAGCAACGATATCATTTGCACCGGGCTCATTTTTTTTAACAACAGAACTTCCTGTGAGGCTTACTTCAACAGGATATGAACCGTATTCAGTAATCGAAACATCATCAACCTGGAAAGCGATATCTGTAAGAAGTGTAGGATCATCAACAAGGCTCCTAACGGTAACTCCATCGTTAAGCTGAAGCTTGATTGTTACAACCTTTTTAGCAGGATCGGTAGCATCAAGTGATGAAGACACCACATTGTAAATATTGCTTATCTGGTCAAAATCAGTCAGTGCTAAAGTTCCGATTTTTGCTTCCATTCCTGAAGCATCGAAATTAACTGTATTCGGGTATGTAATTTTAATATCAAATTCTCCCGAAAGCACATAAAGTGCAGGATCATAGGAACTAAATGATGCCAAAGCCGCAGTAAGTGCTGCTTTGACATTCGTCATGTCAAGCTCTGCACGAAAATCAAATGTCTGATTTGGTGTTGTCTGAGTCACTGATTCAAAATTGTCAGCAGTTGAAAAACTTTCATCTTTAAGTACAACCAATGCTTTTATCGGTGTACGAATTGGCTCTGCTGCAAATGAAGTCAAACTAAAAGTTGAAACTATCATTGTAATCACAATGATAAATGAAAAAATTTTCTTCATTATTTTTCCCTCACTTTTTTATATTAATTTAATTTATACATATTATATATAATCTGTGCTGCTTCAGCACGGGTTGCATTTGATAACGGATTGAAATTATTAAGATTATCACCGTTCACAATCCCCAAAGCTCTTAAGCTGTTAACCGCAGTAGTTGCATAAGAGGATATCTGATTTGAATCGTTGAAAGGAATTTGTGTAGGCATTGAAGAAAAATAACCTAATTTTTCGCCTACACGGTACATCATTACCGCCATATCCTGCCTTGTGATATTATTGCCTATTCCAAAATATCCGTTCCCGATTCCGTTTATAAGTCCATTTGAAGCCATTTTTTTGATATACGGATAATACCACGCATTTTCATCAGCATCAAGAAATTCTGATGAAAGTTCACCTTCTGAAATCTCAAATGCTTCACATAAAAGCTTAACGAATTGCTCTCTTGTTACATATTCACCCGGACAGTATGAAAAATCGCTCATAC